>NZ_LNHZ01000047.1:0-111320 GCF_001463265.1 Citrobacter sp. 50677481 | reverse complement strand
AATGAAGAAGGTGCGCTAGCAGAGATAGTGCCGTCCTCTACAAACCGTTTGAGGTTACGTAACACTTTTTGCGAATCTTCACTTCCAATATATTTGTAGAGCATTAGGGAACCTATAGAGAGAGGTGCCAAGCAGCACCCCAATAAAATTAACTTTTCTTCATCAACTCGCGTTTGATTTCATCGGTACGCATCGTGACGTCGGCAGCAGTGATCGCCTCGTTCAGTTTCACGATGTCTTCGATTTCCTGCGGCGACTTCTCTGCCAGATGGAAAATGGCTGCACGAATCACGTCAGAACGGGTGAACTTCTCGAAACGAGGGATGAACTTCATCATCTCCAGCAGATCGAAGTACTCGTCTTCCAGCGACATTGTGCGGCTCTTAATCTTCTCTTTCCCACGAGTCGGACGCCCCTGCGGTCTGACTGGCTGGCGCATTGGGGTGCTGCTTTTTACCGGCTCTTCCGGCTCTTTGCGCTTTGCAAGGTCTCCCATTCTCATGGACATTATTCTTCCTCCAAACTCATGATGTAATCTACAAACTCTTCGAACTCGGCTTCTGCCTTCTTATCGCGTTCGGCACCAGTCATTTCAAAGATAGAACGACCTGCCTCTTCCGCGTCGTCATAAACGTTACGGTTGTACAAGTTAACCGGCGCAGCCTCGATGCCGAATGTCTCGACAATTTCTTTCGCCGCCAGAATACGTGACGCCTGGGAAGGCAGTGACGGACACTGGTTCACTACCGCGCGGATCTTCACAGTCTCGTTCACGTTGCGAACGTTGTCGATAATCGGGTCGATATCGCGCAGGGATTTCAAATCACGACGTTTAGGGCGCAGAGGGATAATGATGAAGTCTGCCAACAGCATCGCTTGTCGCTGAATTTCTGAGTCAAAACCACCCGCATCAATGACGACGTAATCGTAGCGTCCCTTCAGCGATTTGATGTGCTTGACGATGTCATCCTGAACGTAAGCGAATGGAATCAGCTCAAGATCTTCGTTCTGGCGACGGTCTTCGCACCAACTCGTAGTAGTGCGCTGAATATCAATGTCGGTGACTTGAATCTTCTTTTTCTTTTTAACTTTGAGGCATACCGCAATTTGCTGGGCAACAGTAGATTTGCCTGGGCCGCCTTTCGTGCCGCCAACCACAATGATCTTGGTCATTGGAGAGTTCCCTTTGCGTGAATTATTGTCGTATGAAACAACTTGTTTTCTTATATGCGATATAGCCTAAATGCCTACGGCAGCGGTGTAAAGATGAAATGTCAGGCACTTATAGGTAGTTAACAAATTAGCCGAATGTAAATTTGACTCGAAAAAATTCCCTGGATAGTATGACTACAGGTGGTGATGGTCACCTGGCGCCTGTCTCGCAAAGCAATAGCCCATCGTTAAACAACGTTTTATCTAAACTTGGCTCGCCAAAGTAGTTTTGACGCGTCCGGTTAGCAGGCTATCGGTAGCATTAATAAACTAACTTTTGGAGCTGACGCCATGTCTGACTACTCTTGCCTAAGCATTCTCAAGACCAAAGCTAAAAAGCTGGTTCGAATTCAAAAAATTAAGCAATCCGAGGCGCTAGAGATCGTTGCTAAAGAAGCGCAATTTTCTAGCTATCACGAGCTTAAAGAGGTCGCAAAGCGAGACCCTTTTGAGCCTCGACTGGTTCTGGCAGCAATGGGTGAATCTTCTCTGGAAGATGCTCTTTATACTGAAGAAGTCTTCTCCGCTATCGAGACTGAGGTTATGGAGCTGTTATCTGGTGAAACAGCCGATACGAATGCTTATGATTTCAACGTAGAAGACCTTGAAGCAACGAAGGTCAAGTACGACGAGAAGCGAGGCATTTTGACTGTGCTGGCGTCCTTTACGTATCAGGGAGAGCAAGACCCAGACCGTGCCTACTCAGGAACCTCATTTGAGGTTGTTGCAGAAATGCAACTAATTCTCCGTGAAAATGCCTGGAGTCTCGTTGAAGATAGTCTGGAATTGGCCTCGGTTGTATCGGATACCGATCGTGACTGGTATGACGATGTAGATGGTTAATACGAAGGCGCTCCATCTTATCGGTGGAGCGCCTTCGTACGGGCTTGTAATCAGGCATTTGGTAAATGACCGTATTGCCAGTTACACAATCGCTCTCCCATCGTGTTATGGAAGAGGATCTCGCGTTCCGTCTCTTCGGTCATAAAGTCGTCGTTACTGACATAAATAGGGTTTGCTGCATCGCAGAACAGCACGCCGGAAGTCTGTGTCTTAATCACGCAGCCATTTATCATGCAGCTCGCGATGAACAGCAGAAGCATCTTTCCGCCGCACCTCATTAAGTGTCTCATTTTTGACGTCCACTGTGCTTTGAAGCCTTTTCCTGTCCTCCTGTCTGGCCTTCTCTTCGATTGCTTGCCGGGCCGCACGACCTCCCATCGTATAAGCACCGACAAGCACGAAAAGAACGGCAGCCAGAGTCATCAGAGCAAACTTCAGCTTTGAAAATAGGCTGCCGGTCATATCAGACCATCCCGTTCTGGTGTTTTCGCACCTGTGACCAGGCGATAAAGCCGGCCACCACAATGGTCGCGATACCGAAGATGATCCGAACCGTATCACCACTGGTGATGTGTCCCTGCGCCTTGTCCATTGCCGCAGAGACCTGCGGCATGACGTCGGCCAGCTGTGCCAGACCAATTCCCGCCGTGACGGTCGCACCGGCAGTCTCTTTGGTTACAGGAACAGCCTTCACGGTTTTCACCGGCTTAACGACACCAGCGCGACGCAGACCTTCCTCAATAACTTCTGCCGCATACCAGGTGTTCGGCGTTTTGAGCGGGCCACGGCCATTTTCATGACGGATAATCGCCTCCACCAGCGGACGCAGGGTGTCGTAGTCGTGCAGATCGATGATCATGTCCGGGGTGACGCCCACGGCTTTAGATGCCTCGTTCACGTAAGCCACGGTGTTGTTTTCATGCGGAGGCGCCCAACGTTCGATGACTTCACGGATCGTATCGATGCTGGAGCCATCCTTCGCGCGGCGCTTGTCGTGGTAGGTAATGAGCGTCACTGCCAGCGCTCGAATACCCCATACAGGATCTTTGAACGTGCAGAAACGCGGTTCAGCAGGGTTGTCGATTAACCCCTGCCACGGCGAACCCTTATCGAGGTTGCCGGGGTTGTTATTACGAATGCCTCTCGGAGTTTTCATCCTTGATCTCCTGTTATTGCAGTCCATTCTTCACGCCATAAGCGGCCAGACCCAGCAGCAGCGCGGTAATCAGGAACGACGTTATCTTTGAGATAATGCCGCCAAAGAACCCACTGGAGATGGCGTCTAACCGATTAAGAAGTTTGTCCAGGTTGGAGTGCTGAATGCTGTGTTGCGCTGGTGTCATATCACCAAAGTAGGTTCTGAGCTGATCATTGACCTCCTGGCCAATTTCCTCACGTAGCTCCTTACCTAATTTGCCGACAACTTCGCGAGCAACAATAGCGGCGATACGCTCAACCTGCTGCGGCGTAACTCCAGCCATTTCATTCGACATTTTTTCCTCCATGAAAAGTAAAATCGAATGAGGAATTTATAGCATAAATGGTTAACATTTTATAGGTAATCACTTACCTATTAATTGGCGCGAAAACATCCGCGCCAATAACCCTATTCCCCTTTCAAAATGGCAGGAGACTTCACTAAAGACGCTACCAGAACCTTGAGATCCGTTAGTTCTGATTTGAGAGCTGTCACCTCGTCCTCAAGCGCCTCAATACGCTTACTCCGAACGTCTTCATCATCAATCATTTCATTGATTGCGTTAACCAGAAGCGCAGTAACACCACCATAGTTTACACCCAAGTAGTCCGTATTAGAGATTTTGTAAACGGCTTCGGGTAAAACCGTCTGCACGTCTTGAGCGATTACACCAGCTTCTTCAGAGTAGAAAGAATGTTCATCTTCTTCCAGGTTGTTCCGCTTAAAGTAAGTGTAGCCTCTTATGACCTTAACTTTATCTTTAGCGCTCGCGATCTCTTTTAGTCGTGTTTTAAGACGAATATCAGAAGTGCTAACCCATGAGGTACCAACTGCATTACCATTGCTACCAAAATTATAAGCAGCTCCGCCAACATAAAGATGTACTTCAGATCCACCTGCTGACCATTGGATCGTATCCATCCCTGAAGCCCAATTAACGCCCCATTTCACTGCCTTAAATATGTTTGCAGCACCATCAACACCAGGTAGATCTATAATCATCCCAGCCGCGCGGTCTCTCCATGAATCAAAACTACCAACCTGCATTGGGCCATAAACAAATGCCGCAGTGTTACCCACTTTTGTTGTTGATGATTGAACGGTTGGCTCTGAATCTGGCGCATTTGAGTATATTTTTTTATTTAAAGTTAATGATTGCTGTTCAATTCTTGCTATGACCTGATAATCAGACCAAAACTCATATTTACCATCGCTAACCCACTTAATGCCAGTGTCGCTATCACCTAAAGTTATTGAGTAATTGCCAAGACCGTTACCTAAAGCCGGATCCAATAGTCTAATAGAATAGTCAGAATTCGCTATTCTGTACCAATTCCCCCAATGACCATCATTACAGATAATACCCCATTTATTACCAGCCACTGAAGTCGCAACAACATTACCGTATTGAAGCGCTCCATATTGATTCCTTCCGTGAACGTGCAAATTAAACATCCACCATCCAGCCGATTCAGGTGGTAAATTCAACGCGTTTTCGCCAGATGAGTAATAACCGCTTTCCGCATTTTCAGCCATAAATCGAAGAACGCTATCACCATTTGGAACACCGATCGCCCTACCACCTACAGGAGTATTAAGGTTCTTCCTTGCCCCAACGTCTGTTACCGCACCAGTGCCTCCAAAATTAACTTTCAATGGGTGTACTTGTGCGCTGGCGCTCTCAATAAAACCCCAATCACCGCTATCGTAGATAAACAAGGAATAAAAGCCGCTCTTTGATTGCAAAAACGTACCGTTATCCTGCTGTTTTAGCCTGTCAACGTTTAGGTTTATTCTTGCTGAGTCAAGAGTTGTAGCCCCTGTGCCACCTTGCGCCATGCCAAGCGGAATCCACCCGCTAACGCCTGATTGTGTAACTCCCCATGTGCCGTCGCTTGTCAGGTTAAGACCGAATGTCCCGAACCTCATTACTGTTGAATTTGATGTTTGTACGAACCTTTCAAGTTCAAAGTTTTTTTTGGCGCGTGATACGTCTGTTGCCCCAGTACCGCCCGCACCAATGGATAGAGCCGATGTACTGTTATTGTCATTACGTGCAACGCGCCATTCGCCATTGTTTGCAATCCTCAACTCATAAGTGGATTGAGGGTTCGTAAATGAGTTGTAATCACCCTGAGTGCCGTTAATTTCCGGATCGCGACTAATAACCGCCTGAACCTGCAATGTCTTTCTTGCCGCACTCTTATCTGGCAGGTCAGCAAGGTTCTGATCTTTATGCAGCACGTTGTTTACATCTAACAGATCGGCAAATTGCTTCGCCTTTTCTGCTTCACTCTTCGCGGTATCTGCATGGGCGGCTGCATTGGTTTCACTTGCCGCCGCCGCCGCTTGGCTCGCCGCCGCCGCATCCTTGCTTGCTACGGCAGTATTTTTACTCTCAAGAGCAGAAGCCTGGCTTTCAGCAGCCGCATCTTGGCTGGCTTTCGCATTGTTGGAATAAGTGAGTGAGTCATTCGCATAGCGAGCGGCTTCCGCTTCGCTTGCCTTAGCAGCCTGCTCGCTATTAGCGGCAGCGGTTTGGCTCACGGAGGCTGCTTCTTTGCTCGCTAATGCGGAAGCCTCTGAATTAGCGGCGCTCTCTTCACTTTGGTGCGCTGCATTCTGCGAAGCGGCTGCAGCCTGCTCACTTTGTAATGCAGCTGTTTGTGATGCTGCGGCAGCCTCTTTGCTTGCCCGGGCGTTACTTTCACTGGTAGCCGCTGCCTGCTGAGAGGCAGCTGCAGCGTTTTCACTTGCCTTAGCATTAGCTTCGCTGCCCGCAGCTGCTTGTTTAGAATTTAACGCCTCTGCAGCCGCTGCTTCCGATCTGGCGGCTGCAGCCAGAGCCTTTGAGGACTCCGACTCAATGGTATCGACGTGATCTCGATACCACTGTTGGTTTTCGTTGTGCTCATTAACAATCTGTAAGAGCGACTTTACCTTTATCTCAGTGCCATCAGCAGCTTCTAGGGTGACTTCATCGAGAGCCGTCAACCAACTGCGCATCGCTTTTGAGTCAGCAGACATGCGAGTCATAAGCGCAGTAAAGCGAGCACTGAACTGTGTCAGATCGCCCTCATATGTTGTAATGATTACGCAAGGTACATCTGCCTGCGTCTCACCAGCATATGGTTCCGCCAGAACCATGCTGGTGTCACTATCGACGCGCTTAATCTCGTGTAGCTTATTGTCAGGCCCAATTACGATCATGCCTGGCAATACACCATTAGCCGTCACATTCCAGGCTGTACCTACGCCTGTTACTATGTTACTCCCCTGAGTGAATGAGATAGTACCTTCCCTGTACCACATGTTAACTCCTTAAAACGGACAAATCAGCTTCCTGCTGAACTCATATAATACACATACAAAATAGGTAATTACATACCTACTTATTTAGGCTTTAAATAATAAAACTGTTAATGTGCCAACGGCATTTGCATGATCTAATTGTCCACCATAAGACAGTGTGGTCGAGACATTTCGAGGCAGAAATAGATAGGCGCTACCGCCGCCATGCATTGCCGTCGAAGAGACGGATGCGATTCGACCACCGTAAGACGAATCAACCCACACAGTACCACCACCTTGTCCATACCCTCCGGAATATGTCCACCCATGCACACCGATATAAGGGATTACCAAATGTCTGTCATAGCTCGCCGCAGGTATGCCGATAGATGAGTTGAAACCTAACACGACCGCTTTGGCAACATCGCCCTCAATCTTTTCAGCATAAACAGTTCCGTTGAAGTAGCCTTCTTGTGCTTCAATTCTGCCTCTAAATACTCCCTGATTTGCATAGACAGTACCCCTTACCGTCACTTGGTTGAACTCAGCGTTACCGTTTTTGTTGATCGACCATCCTGCTGACGAACCAGCATAATTATCAGACTGAATTACTTGCCCAATCTTTGCGTTATCAATAGTCCCGTTTTTAATCCATGCCCCATTCATATAGGCAACGCCATTCTCAATTACAAATGGTGTTGTAATATGCCCATTAACAGAGTTAACCAATCCAAAGCGATCCGCCTGAACAAGAAATTGCGAAAGCCCTGTGCTATCGATACCAAGTGCAATACCGGCAACATACTTCTGGCCACCAGAGGTTGAGGTTTCCATCTTCAGAGTCCATGCGGTAGACACCTTCTCGTTCGTATCCGCAATCGCTTTTGCCTGCTCCTGAATGATCGCAGAGTTGCCATCAACCTCAGCCTTAATCGTATCTACTCTCTTACCAAGTGCGCCATCTGCATCTGCCCTAGCAGTAGCCTCGGATGTAATAGCTGCTTTAATGTCTTCCGATGTTTGAGCTGCCAGAGAGTTAATTTGAGAAGACA
Source organism: Citrobacter sp. 50677481 (assembly GCF_001463265.1). Taxonomy (NCBI): domain Bacteria; kingdom Pseudomonadati; phylum Pseudomonadota; class Gammaproteobacteria; order Enterobacterales; family Enterobacteriaceae; genus Citrobacter; species Citrobacter sp. 50677481. The sequence continues at coordinate 103,724 of NZ_LNHZ01000047.1, read as the reverse complement.
GGGCACTATCTGCATCCGTTCTGGCACTGCTCTCAGCGCCAATCGCTGCCTTAATGTCCTCCCCCGTTTGTGCCTTTAGTGTGGTTATCTGGCGAGCCAGGGACTCATCGGCGGTAGCTCTTGTCTCCTGTTCCGTCGCAATCGCAGCCTTAATATCGTCATCAAGCTGAGACTGAAGCGCAGTGATTCGCTTCGAGATAGCCTTATCCGCTTCCACACGAGCCGTCGTTTCCTCGGTAATTGACGCTTTAATTTCATCACCAATTTCAGCACGAATCTCTTCGACCTTAGTTGCCATTGCCGACATATCATCAGCGAAAGCCTTCTGCGTAGTGGCAATCTTCGCGTTGTTGATCATCTGCTTGTGCTGGTCTTCATCCTGACGGAGAGCAAGATCGATATTTGTCTTGGCAATAGCGTCGATATTTGTTGTGACCTCGGAGCTTGCGCGATCAATTTCGGCAACAGTCTTCTTCATTTCTTCAATTGCCGCAGCGCTATCATCAACGGATGACTTCATTGCCTCAATTTGCTTGGCATTAGCCTTATCGCCTTCGACACGGGCTTCACGCTCTTCAGCAATCAGCGCGGAGGCATTGTCGAGCGCAGCGTGTGCCGCTTCAACAGCGCCAGCGACGGCTTTACCCTGCTCAGAAACGGTCTCCTGCAACTCAACCAGAGCCGCATTAGAGTCCTCAACCTGTTGCAGCGCGTCGTTGACCTTGTCCAGCGTGCCTGAAACCTCATTCTTGAGATCGGTTTGAGACTGCTGGAGAGTTTCATCGGCTGCGGCCAGTTCCTTAAGGCTCTCTTCCATCTGCTTATGAAGATTGTCGACTGCATCCTGAGACGCCTTCGTATCGATTTCCTCAAGCAACTCCTGACCCAACTCGGACGAAGTAATTTTACCTGTCAGGAATGAAAGAACGTCTCTTGTCGTCGCTTCCGTACCCAAATTTGAGTTCGGCGGGCTTAACATGCCACGCTTGTTCGCCGCACGAACCCAATAGTACCAGGTCTCACTATCTCCCAAACCGGCATGGGTAAACGTTGTGCTGGCGGCCTCTGCAATCAACTTTGCTGTTTCCAAATCGTTGGTCTGGGAGGCGTACACGTTGATGTGATCGAGGTCGATTGAGTCCGGGTTGACCCAATTCAGAATCACGTTGCGGTAGTCGCCAACAGCCGTCAGAGAGGTAGGAGAGCCTGGCGGCGTCATCGTACCTTTTACTTGATAAACGGTGCTGATGATGTCCGTCTTCTTGCCGCTGAACGAAACCGCATAGAGCTGAATGTCGTATTGACCATTCTCGGCAATATTGAGGATCTCGAACTGCTCTTCGGTAACGCGTGCGGACTGCCAGTTAGAGACGTTGTTCTCATCGGAACGGCGCCAACTGATCCAATATTCCGCAGACTTACCCTCCCAGGTGGCAACGAGTTTGATTGAGAGGTTGCCCGGACTGGAGATATACGTCCCTTCCGTCACCTGCAGGTTAGTCGGCTTCGAATAAGTCGGATCGAGAACGGTGTTGTTCTCGGGGATCAGCGTCGCGCCGTTGTCGATGGCTTCGTACTTCGATGCGTTATTCTGGACAACCGTAACGTCAAACGTCCCCTGGGCATCCCCCTGAGCAACGTTGATAACGCGCACACGCATTGGCTCCAGATCTGGCTCTGTAATCGTCCAGACGCCATTCATTACCGGCATATCGCCGGAATTGAGCGCTTTGGAGAAGGTCACGTTGGTAATGTCTTCCCCGGTCTCAAGAATATCGCGCTCAACGATTTCACCTTCCTGATTCAAGATCCGGATGTAGCTACCGGCCTTATTCAGCGTAACCGGTGCGTCGAGAGTGATGCTGTTCTTTGTGAACGCCACAATGCGCCCAGAGTTGCGTTTACCAGCACGGTATTTGTTCTGAATCAGCACCGTTTCGCCCGGCATCAGGAAGGAAGCATCCAGCCCTGCCGTAAAGCTGATAACGTCCGATTCCATGCGTGCGGTATACAGCAACCACAGACCGACACGATGCGCCTGGCCACGGCTGGTACAGCCGAACGCAACCACTTCGGTTTTGCGCTCGCCATAACGACGCATCGCCTCCTGGTCTTCTACGTACTCGATGTTCTGTTTGTAGCCGTCTTCCTTGTTGTTGTAGGTCACAAGAGCCACAGACGGACGGTCTTTACGCGCAGATCCCTTGTAGCTGAACATGCCGTCTTTGACGTTCGCGTTGGTGAACATCATGACCGGATCTGACGGGCTATCCTGCATGACGTTCACCATGCCGCCAGCCCAGAAGACCATACCGCGGAAGGCTCCAGCGATATCCTGAATCAGTCGATACGCGTCCTGACGGCTGGTGATCTGGGTGTTGATAGCAAAGCGCTTCTCTTTGCCCCCGAATCCATTGTCAACTTCTTCGTCGCAGTAGCGCCCAATCTGGTAGATCTGCCCGAGGTCAATCATGGACTCAGAAACGAACTGCCCAAGGCCATAACGAGCGTTGGTAAGCACGTCGAAAAGAATCCAGGCTGGGTTTGAAGACGAAAGCAGCTTAAAGGTGCCATCCCATACGCCGATATAGGTATTTGTATTCTCATTGTAGTTGGACGGGACGCGGATCTTCAGGCCACGAACCAGATACGAACGAGACGGCATTGAGCTGCCGAACTGCTCTGAGTTAACCTTCAGGCCAACCAACGCTGAGTTCGGGTAGTTCATTGGTGTATCGACGATCTCACCGATAGAGTCCACCCACGTATCGTTAAAAATGTACTGAGTGTTGCTGTCTTCGGTAATACGAATCACGCGAATTTTGTAGGCACGACCTGGCTTGGGCAGTTTCAGTTCATAGCTGCGGTAGTAGACGCCTGTCTTTTTTGCCGTCAGCGTAACTTCGGAAGTGCTCTCCCCTTCTGCGATGGCGTCCTTGAAGGCATTGTCGCCATTGGCAATCTGGAATTTGTACTTCACGGTCGTACCGTTGGTATCACCGGTCTTTTTGTCGACGCTACGCAGTGACGGGAACTTCAGAATGACGCGGACACGGTCTGCCTCATCGTTATCAATGGCAATCGTGACGTCGTGAGTTCTTTTCAACTGGATGTTGACCGACTTCGGCGTTTCAACGAAATCGAACCCGGCCATCGGCGTCTGGTCTTGTGAACCATCACGGAAATCCCAGGTGATACCACTAAAGTTTGGTGACCCGTCTTCGTTGAGGATTGGCAGATCATCAATGAAGATCGATTTTGCGCCATCCACCAGCCCGCCAATGACACCTTCCCCGAGCAGGTCGAGGATTGACGCCATAGCACGCGAGTTTACGGTATCGTCAGCTTCAACCGGCGTGCGGCTGGAGCCACTGCTTTTCTTACCGCCAGCACCTGCAATCAGGAGAGGCAGTCTCTTCTTCTTGAACTGTTCCATGTTCAAAAATTCCCTTCTTACTAAAGCTGGTCGATGGTGATCGAAGAACTCACTACCTGTGAGCCGACCAGAATTTCCTCACCATAAATGAGCTGAACCGGGTTGCCCTGGTTAGTGGTGTTTTGTGGCCCGTCGAAATAAAACGAGTTCGAGTTATCTGCCTGCCTTACGCTGTCATTGGTCGCCTGGGGCGAAATTAGCTGAGAAATACCGCCCATCATCAGTGATAAGCCGAGCGGGGCCAGCGCAGGGAACCAGAATGAAGTAACCATGACGAGTGCCCCTACAACTGTCTGGAACCACCCAAAAGCCTTGCCGCCGCTACCGCGAGGAACCGGCGTGATGCGGATCTTCGCGATGTTGTCGGACTGCCCCATCATTTGAAACTCGCTCTCATCAACCGACCACTTATGCCCCTGCTTATTGGTGATCTGGATGTGATACTTGTCGTAGGTCTTCATGTTGCGCTTCATCCAGGCTTTTAAGCCCGGACGGTTGGCTTCGACCAAATCCAACGCCTGTTTGGTGTTGCGCACTTTTAAATGCCAGTGGCGGCCGAAATGTCTGGCCATCGGGCCACCAAGTTGCACATGAACTAACTCAGACACGTCTCATCTCCCTTGAGTAAGTCTCTGTGACGCAGGTGGTGCGTCGTGTGTTTCTGGTACATGCCACCGTAATAAGCGCGGCAGCTCAGGCGGTCGATCTGGTGGTGCAGGATCATTCCGTCTCCGATGTACACCGCGCAGTGGTCAGGCATCTTTCCGTACTGAATGAAGAAAACGTCACCACGCTGGGGTTCCGTCCCCGGCGCCAGACGAACAAGCCCTTCATTGCGGTAGTTCTGATCGAGAATGTCGGTATCGCCCGTGTACCACGATGGAATATGCAGGTGCGGGTTCGGATTCAGCTCGACGTTAAACTCACGCTTCAGATAGTCGCGGCACAGCATCCAGCAGTCGAAGACACCAAACACATAGGGTCGTCCCAGATAAGGCATCTCAAAGCCGTCTGGAGTGATCACATTCATCTCACTGAAGTGAAATGGTGCATCGCCATCGACATTCTTCCGAACCGCCAGAATCAGCCACGGAACTTCCGTTGCCTCGCATCCGGCACGGTCGGCGTCTGACGCATCAGCTGATTCGTCAGTGTGGGAGTGCCAGATGGCAACCACGTCTCCCGCATCTTCCGCTGCGATAATGTCGTCAGCGTGCATAACAAACGTGTTTTCCGGGTTTTCCGACACGTTCCGGGCTTCCATGAAGCGATATTTCTCGCCAGTTGTACGCACCAGAAAGCCACACGCTTCGTTCGGGTAGCGTTTGATGGCTATCAGATAGATTTGCTGCATAATGTCCGATCCAAGCTCAGGGAAAGCTCTATTACCCATAACGCGTTGCTCCAATGAACCCGCCAAAGTGGATTACGCCATTGGCAAAGTAGTTACGGCGTGCGTTGCATGAGTCGTAGCGTTTCGTGCAGTAATCCGCGCCTGACATGGTGGTTTGCTGGTTGTTTTTGTCGAAATATGGGCCTGTGTAGCCGCACTCTGGGCCGCGGTATTTCCACGGGCAGGTGTTTTTGATGATCTGGCGGTACGGCAGCTGCACGCCCATCAGATCGAACACACTCGACAGCTCAAACTCGACAACCTCATGGGTTTCAAGAGTCTTCTGCTCGACGAACCACATCTCATCCGGAAAATGCTGATTTGGATCTGCGGTTGGATTCCCGTCTTTGAAGTTGGCCGCATCGAGAAAACGCGCCAGCGTCATCTTGCGGATGATGCGACAACCAACCAGATCGTCGTTTGCCTGGACTTCAGCGGAGACAGTACCGGCAAAGTTGGAGACCTGGATTTTTGGACGCGGCAAAGTACCCTGACCAGTCTTATCAAAGCCTGACGCTTTGATTGGCCACGGTTCGTAGGACACACCTTGCCAAACGACTGGCTCCATCAGTTCGTTTGTACCGGCGTGGAAAAACAGCTTGCCCCCAGAGGTGGTGTTCGACATATCAAGTTCGAACAGCTCAATGTGCGCCGAAGGCGACAAGCTCTGAATATCAGCTTTAATACCCATCGTTTCTTCCTTGAAATAAAGAGGCGCCAACATCCTGTCAGCGCCTACAAATAATAATAAATAAGTGATTACTTATCTAGTGGGTTAAATTATCCTTCATAAATTTGTCGGAAGGTCGCAGTGAGAACGAGATAGCCCTGGTACCGCTTCACAGTATGGCTGTCGCAGACCACAACCATCTTTTTGCCACGAGGGTTCGTCCAGTAGAACGACTCAACGGCCGCGCGTGCCGTCAGAAAGTCATCGACGGCATTAATAACGTCGTAAGAGCGCGTAAATGTCAGGCTCCACTCTTCTTTAATACGATTAAGCCCTTTGGCCTGACGCTGTTCGTAATCGTCACCGAAGTTCAGAACCGTCACGTTAGGCTTCACGGTCTTTTCCGACTCGTAGTCGGGATACCAGTTAAAAGTCAGTCTTTCCATCTCACATCCTTGTGAGACTGCCCCTTACGGGGCAGCCGTGGTTAGTTACGTTGAGAGTTAGGGTTGAGCGAACCGCCTGGCCGCTTCTCCTGAGCGATGGTTTCAAGCGCGATCGCCTTCATGCGCTGAGCTGCCTGACTCCATGCGCCTTCGGAATTGCTGTTCTCCGAGACACTGCCGTCGCTGTTGACGTTGATCTCAATGCTGACAGGTGAGAAAACGCCGCCACCGCCGCCTTTAACACCCTCTGTGTTGAGCGTGACCGGGATGGAACGCCCATCCGGAAGCGGAACGTAGGCTTCGTTCATATCCCCTTCACCAAACAGCGCCAGCTGTGGAGAGTCAGCGATGCCACCTTTCTGGTACGCACGCAGCGGAACCACGCCGTCTTTCCCGAAAATGCCGCCTTTGGCGAACTTCGGAATTGCCGGGATGCCGCCAGTACCATCAGATGCCGATCCGGTGAGATTGTTGAACCCGGAGTTAGAGCCGGAGGAACCAGATCCGATGTTGTCGAAGCCACCACCAGCCCAGGCAGACACCAGCCCGGAGGCAATGGTTGCGCCGAAGCTCAACCACTTATTGCCAGAGCCGGACATGTTTGCGCCCAGCATGGCAAACGCCGCAGAAAGCGCACCAGTGACAGAGCTAAGGTTCTGCATGGAGAAGATGGATGTCTTCACCGCTTTGGTTTCCGCGTCTTTGGCTTCAGTACTGGTAAACAGTCCATTTACCCAGTTGCCGATCGCATTGGTTGCAGATCCAATCGCGCTGGTCGTCTGCTGAGTGGTCTGCCCCAGACCGGAGACTGAGCTGGAGGTCTCTTTCGTCGCCTCGCCCACGCTCTTATCGCCATTGTTCGCATTCATCCGGACGCCCTGGTTGGCAACCGCTGACGCGACACCAGAAAGCAGATTACCGCTCTGAGAGCTGCCCGCTGCCGTCGTTCCCATCCCCAGCATGTTCATGAGTGGCAGGGTGATCTGCGTCTTCACAACCATGTTGGTGATATCGCGGAGAATGGATTCTGCCAGGCTGGAGAAGTCCAATTTACCTTTCATGACGAAGTCGGTCAGCGTATCCGTCATGTTGCTGAACAGGTTGCTCCAGCTGTTTTCCAACTGATCGGCCAGATTCTCGTACTCAAGCGCCAGCTTCTGTGTCGCCGTACCCGTCTCTTTGATGAGAGCTGTGTTGCCTGCAGCCACCAGTTGGTTAATCTGCTTGGTGTAGAGCGCCACGATTTTCGGATCAGAAGCCTGGTCACGCAGATCCATCAACGCTTTCAGGTTACGGTTGTAGGTGTCGTTGAAATCAGCCACCTTCTCTTCACGAGACGGCTTGTAACCCGCGCTGATGATGGAATCGGATTCCGGCGCCCAGGTGGAGATCATCTGCTCGACGTTGCGGCGATTGAACATCTCGCGATAGTCGTCGCTCGCGTTCGCCAGGTCAGCCAGGCGTGACTTGGCTTTGTCGATCATCTCCTGAGTGATGAACTCATTCGGTACGGCGTTGGCCAGTTCGGTCAGCGATTTGGTGGTATCGCGAAGAGACTGATCAAACGACACGGTCGCTTTTGAGCTTTCACCCATCTGCCCCATAAGCTGATCGGCTTTATCCAGAGCTTTCTGGTAGCCGGCCGCCAGTTTACGCTGCGCGTTTTCTTCCTTCCTCGCTGCACGTTGAGAGGCATTGGCGGTGCGCTTCCCGGCTTTTTCCGCTGCTGCGGCATCCTGCTCACGCGCTTTGGTCAGCGCGGCGATCGCGGCAGCACGCTCCTCGTCGCTCATTTTCTCCAGAGAGCTGGCGCTGGAGGCTTTCTGCAGGTTCAATTGGGTTTTGAGCTGTTTCGGCCCGATGATCGGCTTGCCTTCGAAGTCCATCATAGGCGTACCGTCTGGCAGTGTGCGCTGGTAGGTCGCGGAGTCCATCTGGTTCCGCATATACTGTGCCAGTGCTTTTTGAGCTGCCTTATCGGTCGTCCCTAACCCCAGAACGGTTCCCTGGTTGGACATTACGCCCTTACCGGTTTTCGCCGCGCTATCACGCTCGAACTCCGCCTGAGTCAGCTCCTGAGCAACAGCTTCAAGATGCTCCTGATACCCGCGAATGCTGCCTTGCAGCTTATGAACCTGCTCTGTGTTCCCCTCTTTCTTCGCTTTCTCCAGCAGGTCGCTGAAATGGGCAATTTGCTTCTCGGTGGCGTTTTTACGAGAAGACAGGTCGTCGACCAGCTTCTGTGCAGGTTCCAGATAAGACTTGTTCACCTTCTCGCGAAGCGGCGCGAGCAACTTGTTCTTCTCGTCGTCCGAAAGTGATTTGTCGTCGTTGATTTTCTGGATCTTGTCCAGAGCCTCCTGACGGGCTTTCACAAACGTCGCAGAGAAGACCTGGTTATCTGCCCGGATTTTCTCAATCTGGGATTCAGCAGCCTCTTTTGCCAGGCGCTTGGCTACCGCGCCATCACCCAACGCCATCGTGCCGGTTGTTCTTTCGTACTCTTCCTGATTTTTCTTCAGGCGAGCCTCAACAACCTCTTTGGACTCCTTCACGGCGACAGGGCCAGCCACTGTGGAGTAGTAGTTCACGCTTTCGCCAGTTTTAAGCGCCTGCTGGTCTCGCTGGATCTGCTTTTCAAGCTCGGCTGCACGCGCTGCCATCTGCGCACGCTTGGCCGCCGTCATCGCCTCCGGGATTTTGCGGATCTCGTCCACGACTTTGGACGTTTCGCTGCGGAGCATGGTCATATACGTGATGAGACCGGCTACAGCCACGGTAGCTACGGTGAACGCTGCACCAATGGGGTTTGCTGCAATGAATGCAGTTAGCCCAGCAAATGCGCCCTGAAGCCCCGTAATCGCGCCACGGATAGCGAAGATCAGCGATGGGATTGGAGCCAGCCCCATACGAGCCGCACGATTAAAGCGGGTGACAGCTGTCGCGCCCAGATTGAACGGAGCCTGGAGAACGGTCGACATCTTGGTAAATGTGTTAACCATTTGCCCGGCAGTGCCAATCACGCCAGCAATCCCGGCGCGCATCAGCTTGAACGCCACCATTGCAGCAACGACTTTGCCCAAGCTGATAACCAGTTCCTGGTTTTTAGCCAGCCACTGCGCCAGCTCGCGTAAGCCGTCGATCGCCGTGGAGAGTCCGGAACCCAGCGAGTTAGCGAACGAAATGCCCTCTGCGCTGTTCATGATGGAGGCCAGCTCTTTCATCCCCTTTGAGAGAGAATCCAGATAGCCCGCCTGACCGACACGATCGGCAAATAGCGTAAAGGAGGTTTGCAGTTGCGCCAGCGCACCAGTGTAGGTTTGCATCATGTCTTTGGCGGCGTTTTCGTTCTCCGCACGCAGACCAACGAACATCAGCGATAGCGCCTGTTTCGCTTCCACAGTACCGGTGGAGACTGCTTTGGTCAGTTCCCCCATAGTGATACCGGCAGCGTCTGCCATCGCTTTCATCGCGTTAGGAACGGCTTCACCTAATTGCTGACGCAGTTCTTCCATCGACACGACGCCCTTACCGGACATCTGCTGGACAGCCACGGCAGCACGTTTAAGCAGCTCGCTATCGCCGCCGAAGCGTGCAACGGAGTCCACCAGTGCTTTCAGCGATCCGTCAGTAGGATCGAGACCTGCCGAGCGGAATTTAACGAAGGAATCGGTCAGCGCCTGCATCGCAAACGGGGCGTTTTGCGCCATATCCACGATGTACTGCATATCCTCTGCGGCTGCTTTGCCAGGGTTGGCCTTATCCTTGTTTAGCCCGCGCAACATGACGCGCATACGCTCCATTTCGGAGGCGGCTTCGACGATTGGCTTCTGCCAGCCGAACAGGATGTCGGTTACCGTTCTTGCCGCATCACCAATCTCGCCCAGCAGGAAAATATTGCCGCGCAGACCAGAGAACACGCCATTTTCAGCACCGCGCCCGCCGTGGCCATATGAACCGCTGTGTCGACCGCCACCGCCATTACCACCGCCCTCACCGTAGCCGCTGGTGCGCACACGTACCGGCTTGCTGATCAGTTGCTGGCGACCAATCACGGCATCCATCTGATCGCGGACTTTCTTCAGCCCCTCGGCAGCCTGGCTCGTTGTGACGCCCCAATTACTGAGACGCTTCGTCGTGGTGTTAAGGCGCGTATTCATGCCACTCACGGAGGAAGAGGCTTCTTTTACCTCCGTACCGAAGCGGCTGGCGCTCTTGCCAGCGAACGTTGCCCAATCGGAAAACTCATTGAGTTCAGACTGAACCTTGCGCAGCGATGTGGTGAGTTTATTAACGGATGAGGTGGTTGTGTCGACGCGCTCAATCAGGGTTTTGAGACCTGAGTTGAGGCTGGTAATGTTGCCTCGCGTCTTGCGCGAAACATCAGACACAAGCTCGAAGCCGGCAGCTACATCCTGTAGTTTGTCTGCCGTGGCATCGAGCTTGGACTCCAGAACGCCGATGATGCGGGAGACCGAACCCAACGAGCGTTCCAGATTGTTAATTTTCTGAGCGGGCTTTGTGGCCTGCTCCCCGAATCTGGTAAGTAGCTTACCCGCCCGGTCGATTGACGCTGTAAACTGCTTGTCTTCCAGCGACAGGATAAACTCTACGTTTTGTGACATTCCCTTGTCATCCTCTGCCAAAAATTTGCATCAGTTGCTCTTTGGCGTCAGGGTCTGCCTTATCCTTGCGTGGATCGTAGACTTTATCGGTTACGACTGGTCTTCCAATCCTGAGTTGCAAACCCTCCATGAACGCCTTCACGCCCTCGCCATCTGCCTGGGCAGCGCGAGCGACTTGCAGGTTGCGGACATCCTCTTCCGCGCGCAGACGGTCGATGTTGCGACTGAGCATCCAGAACATCGTTAGAGGGACGCCCAGCAGCTCTAATGGCGACACGGCGTAGTGAGCAACTACACGACTGAAATAGAATCCGAGATCTATCGATACGGTCTTTACCCCGGATTCATCGCGGGAAATTACTTTGCCCCTTCACCAGCCGCTTTTTCGTTCTCTTCATCAATCACTTCCATAGCGAAGGTGAAGATCTGCTGGAGCTGCGGAACAGTCAGTTTTTCCAGTACAGCGTCCGGCACGGATGGGATGACCTTGCGAACCAGGTCGGCGTAAGCAGTTACCTGCTCAACAGGCGACATGTTCTGGAGGTCTTTGCCTTCCATCTGCTTGATGGAGACGAACAGGCCAACAGTCATTTCAACGATTGGGTATTCCTGACCGCCGAACTTGATGCTTTTCTTCGGAGGCAGAATGGAGTCGAGATCGAGTAATTTGGTCATTGGTTAAAGTCCTTTTAAAAGAGAGGCTCTTCCTGAGCCTCTGCTTAGTTACGTCGCGATTATTCGGCAGAATTAACCGTTACTGCTTTGGTCGCTTTCTTGCCGCCGCTATTGCTGGTAAAGGAGATATTTGCCGAACCTTCAGCTACTCCGCGAACCAGACCAGTCTGGTCAACGGTGGCTTTCTCCTGATTGTCGGATTCCCACACACCGGTTTTGTCGCCGGCATCTGCAGGGGTGATCTGGGCAGTCAGCTGCACGGTCTCACCGGCTTTAACTTCCGGAGATTCCGGAGAGATAGAGACGGTTTTAACCGGCTTTGGGCCGCTCATTTTCCCCAGCACGCCGTCGTCATCCGGGTAAGCGGTGAACTGAACGGAGAACACGCGAACATCATCAGACTGGTAGGTCATGGTGAAGTTACCTGCGGTCGCAGCTTTCGGGATGGTCAGAACGTAGTCGGTGGTATCCTGCGGGGTCAGAACCAGCTCTTTGGCTACGTCGATCAGGTTGACGCCCTGTGCGGAAGTGATGGTCACAGCGTTATCTTCTTCGCTCAGGGTAGAACCCGGCATCAGATCGACCATATTCTGCAACACAGACTCGGCCAGCGGCGCAGTGATAGTGATGTTACGACCCTGCACCAGCTCGGAGATGGTGGTCTGCCCCAGCTGGTCTACGGTGACTTTCAGAGTTTCGGTCGCAACTTCAACCTGAACACCGCCTTTGGTGTAACCCAGATCAACGCCACCAAACGACACTTTGCAGGCGCCAAGTTTGATGTTTTTTACATGGGTATTGGACATTGTTGGAAAACTCCTTTTTCCGTTAAATCAGCACCTTCATGGCGCCAACAGTAAGTATATACCTACTTATTTTATTAATTCAACAAATAGCCCGCAAATTCAATCGGGATACCCGCTTCAATCAACGAACCTTCGTTTTTGGGATAAGTAATCGGCATCGACATTGGCCGAACCAACCGGAAGTAAACGCCCTCCGATACGGTTTCTTCGACCGGGAACATGTCCATGATCTTATTGGCTTTCGCCACCGCCTTTGTGATCGTCGCATTACGCACGATGACGGTGAAAGAGTCGTGATAGAAGCCTTTTAACTCATGGTCAATGGTGATCCCCGTATTGGGAGTAACCAACAGAACACCGGACTTCACATTGGCTGGCATGTAGTGACAGAAAATGTCAGTGCCGACTGTACCGATCTTCGCCTTCTGCATCAGGCTCGCAAATGCTTCAATAAACACATCAACCTCTCGTAAAACCTGCTTTCCTTGCCGCTTCTGCTATCGTCTGAGTGAACTGCTTCTCACTGATCTGCACGGCTCTCTCAAGGAACAAAGGCCCAACTCGTGGCTTCACACCAGCAACTGGCGGGTTGGTGACGCTTTTCATGCGGGAGAGATAGCCGAGACGATACTTGCCCAACTCCATGTACTCCGCATAATCGCCAACCTCAACACCCGGATGCTCTTCGCGTGGTTTGGCTCCAGATACCGATAACTCAATACGCAGCCCGGTATAGCCTTCTTTGACCACTCTCGCGAAGATCGCGCTTTCGAGTGAGCCAGTCTCCAGCGGGGCCATTGCCCGCGCCAGGCGCTCAACCAGACGCGCCAGCTTCTCCATGTCACGGATGAGATAACGCTTAAAGGCTTTCTGGCTGTTATTGAGCCTGTCGCCAGCACGCTTAAACTGATGCGCGTCGTACTTCAGACCCATATGTTTGCCCCTACTTCCAGATGCCCAGGGCGCCCACGCAGTCCCCAGCGACGATGCACGCTGGATACCTTCAGCTTTTGCCCCTCCAGAATGAGAACGTCATCAAGCTGCACTGCGGCCTCAAGTGGGATCACCAGAACAGCATCGAACAATTCCAGATTCGCTTTGCCTCGACTGCCGGAACTGTCCGCACGTACCGATGACTTCTCGTTACTTTGCTCAAACTTAACGACGCCGACGTTCGTCTTCCTGACGAACTGCAATTGCGCTTCACCGTAGACGTTCTTCGAACCCAGACGGTAAATCGCTATCTCTGCTTGCCATGAAATGTTCATGCACTCTCCCTGTGGTTGGCAGCCGCACTCATTACCAGGCGAAGGCGCGATTGCTCGTCTTGAGCCTTTCGACCAGAAGTAAATAATGCGACTGGCGTTACGCACGGCGAACAATCATGCGGTTATTGATGTAACTGACCAGCAGTCGCCAGGTACTGCGAGCCACATGCACATTTGCCGCTTTGCCGGTGCGGTACATATTGGTCGTTTCACCAATGGACTCAGACAGAATGCCGTCCTCGCGGGCTGCCGCTACGTCATTACCGTTAGCGATTTCGCAGGCTTCATTAACCACGGCCAGCATTAATGCCTGTTTGAAGTAGTCCGGGAACTCGTAGAATTTCTCAGGCGTCATCTGCTCCCAATCGATCAGATCGTGACGATATGCCCCGTCAGCGCCCCACGGAATGTCATAGACGTTCAGCATGTTTTGCGGGCGATCGTACCGGTCGAAGTCGATACGCAGGACTTTGCGGATTGAGAACGGCAGCGTTTTGACGCGTCTGGTGGCCTCAATGAGACGTTTGCGCATCAGCCCTTCGCCATCAGCTAACAGGGTGTCGCCGTTCAGCATATCGATAGCTTGCATCTGGGCGTCTGCGACCGTTGCGAATGACTGGCCTGGAATTGACAACTCGAAGCTATTCAGCAGAACGTACATCTTGCGCTCTTCATGCGCCAGCCCGGATGCCACCGCTTTGACAATGACGTGTCGCAGATCGCGCTCTTTATCTGAAAGCAGGTTGTGTTCGGCCGACACGACAACCGGAATGGACATCTGCCCCTCAGTAATATCGAGAGGTTCGTTATCGACGATGATCGCACCAGCGCCATCTCTGACGGTATACGTGGCCGACTCAATATCCAGAACGTTAAATGCAAACGACAGGGAAACTGCTTCCCCGCTACGGTACGTGTCGATCTGCGCCATTACTCACCGCCCTGTGCTTTCAGGATGCCTTCGATCATTTCAACGATACCTTTGGCTTTCACGCCAATCTGGTTGCCGATCTGACGCAGACCCGCAATACCTTCACAGTCCGCAATCGACTCCAGCTCTTCACGAGTAAAGCGCTGTACCGGTTTGGCTTCCACTTCAGCCGTACCACGTTTCATTGGCACAATATCCGGGGCCGCCGTCTCGACAATGTCGTCCGCAGTCAAATCATTGCGGCTGCTGTATGCGGCAGAAGGAGATACATTTTTGCCTTCAACGGTAGTGGCACGCATGGAGGCACAAATCCGCTGCTGATCGATGAATGGCAGTTCGGCAACCGAGATGCCGTCGACAAACTGGATACCGCAGAGAATGCCCGTGTACCCCAAAAATTGAGGCTCCAATAAACGAATTTTTGCTGGTTTCATTCTTCTTCTCACTTAATGGGCGGCATAGCCGCCCATGTGTTGGTTACGCAGCCGGTGCTGCGGTCACTTCAACGGTCGCAGTGGCTTTGTGGCTACCGTCTTCCGTGGTGACTTCGATAGTGGCAGTACCTGCGGCCACACCGGTCACAAGTCCAGTTGCGCTATCAACCGTCGCGAACTCGGCATTTTTTGACGCCCAGGTTACGCGCTTATTGGTTGCGCCAGCCGGTTCGATGTTCGCGGTCAGTTGTACCGTTTTGTTGGCTTCAACGCTGGTGGTGCTCGGATCGACAGAGACGCCAGTAACAGCAACGACAGGCTCAGTGACTTCCACCGTGGCAGTAGCTTTATGGCTGCCATCCTGCGAAACCACTTCAATGGTTGCCGTACCAACGGCTACGCCAGCTACGTTACCGTTCTGGTCAACGGTCGCTTTGTCGCTATTTTTGGAAGTCCAGGTGACTCTTTTATTGGTTGCGTTTGACGGTTGTACATCAACGCGCAACTTGACCGATTTCCCCTTCTCAACAGAGGTAGAGTCTGGCGTTACCGTAACGGACTCCACGCTGACAGGCTTAACGGTCACTTCGACTGACGCAGAAAGCTGAGTCTGCTTATCGGTGGCGGTGATCTTCACTTTGCCCGGAGTCACACCAGTAACCAGACCCGTACCGCTGACTGTGGCGACCTGGTCATTGGCCGACGTCCAGGTGAATGAATCTGCGCTTTTGCTCATGGTGATACCTGCACTAAGTTGAACGGTTTTGCCCACCAATACGGACGGCGCAGCCGGTGTAATGGTGAAAGACTGAGTGAACGGAATTGCCCGGAAGCAAGCCGCAAGATGGTTCTGCTGGCGCTCGCTCAAAGGCTCGTTGGAGATGGAATTGGTGAATCCGGCACGGCACATATGCCCCGTGAAATCCGCAAACGCCTCTTCCGTGATCTTCATCTTTTGTTCTGGCATTTCTCGCTCCTACAAAAAGGGTGGGCGTATAGCCCACCCTTAAACGGTAGATAATTACTTACCTACCATACTGATCAAATTTTTACGTTGGTCAGCGCGGCGATAGCCTTGTCGTGCTTGTTCGCCAGAGAGCAGTACCACTTAACGCGGGTACGGGTTGCGTCTTTGTTCTGAACAGTACCGATGTTCTCAACAACGATACCGGCGTTTTCACCGCCATACAGACCAGTCACACCGTTCTCTTCGGACAGGTGCAGGCAGTAGATGCTTGCTTTGCCCGCGTCAGTCGGGATGAAGTCGTTCACGATGAACGGTACACCGTTGTGGCACAGCATCGGACGGCCGAAGTTTTCCATCATGATTTCGGACGGGCCGAGGCTAACGGTACGCAGCAGAGCGCGATAAGCACGCAGGTGCTCGGAACGCATCATGATGCAGTCTGCGCCCAGATCTTTCACCGCGTCGACCAGCTCGTCGAACATGGAGAAGGTCATGGAAGCGCCTTCGATGTCGATCTTCTGATCGTCGTGCATCAGCTTCGGAATACCGTCGAACGCTTTGTTGTTGGTGCTGGAGTCGCCCAGAATCAGATTGCGACGGAATGCACGAGCCAGACCTTTCACCTTCTGACGAACCTGGATTGCCAGCTGGTTGTTGGTGTCGGACATAGTGGTCGCCAGGAATTTGTCGACGTCTACGTCGCCTGCCAGGATACGCAGCTTCGCAACATGTTCGGTGAAGGTTGCAGCGCCTTCGGTGATGGTGTCGTTCACATCAATGAAGGTTGCTTCGCTCAGGGTAGCTTCGCGGTTGTAGAGGTATGCCTTAGAGTTAATCTTCATGAAAGGCAGAACAGCGAACAGGTCATCGCGATCGATGATGGTCTCGATCACACCCTGCTCAAGTTCGTTGTTAGATAGCTTTTCAGCTTCATCACGCAGTAATGGCATCTTTCATTTCCCTATGATTTAAGATGTTACTTGAGTCCGATTTTCCCCAGACCGGAGGTCAACTTATCCATAGTCGACTTGCTCTTCGGCTGGTTTACTTTGTGGGTCGGTTTGCTATTGGAACCAGCACCCTGCTTGGCTTCGCTGCGCAACAGTGCGTCAGCTTCCGGATCTGCACGCAGAATGCGTTCAATCGCGGATTCGAACGGTAACGGTTTGCCTTCACCGTCAACCAGAACTGCACGCTCTTTCTGACCGGCTGGCTTATCAAAGCCCACAACACTACCGTCTTCACCCACTTCGAAATGAGAGCCGTAGATAACGCGAGCCTTAGCCGGAGTCATCAGAACTTTGTCACGCAGGAAGGCAGAGCCGCTGAAGGAAGCGCCAACAGTCATTTCGACCAGTTGAGTCTTCAGTGCGGCGTTCTCGCTCTCCAGAGCGGAGTAGCGTTCGTCGCGCTGTGCCAGTTCAGCCTGGTGCGCTTCGATCATCTGCTTTTTCACAGCATCGAACTCACCACGGCGTTCCAGTTCAGCCTGCTCCGCCTCCCGGCGTGCGGTTTCTGCGGCTTGTTCAGCTTCGAGAAGCTGGCGAGCACGCGCCGGGTCAATATCTCCGTACTGAGCCAGCTGATCGGCCAATGTGCGCTCTTTCTCTTTGCGCTTCATGTTCTCTTTCAGCAAGTCAGCACCGGCTTTCTTGGACTTACGCAGTTCTGCCAGCAACTCTTCCTGAGTCATACCGGCATACTCGTCGTCGTCACCCTTCGGTTGCTCTTTTTGCTCGCCCTGTTTGCCTGGGTCTTGATTGCCCTGCTCGTTGTCTCCAGCAGGAGCACCGCCACCAGCGCCTCCGCGCTCATGCGCTTCAGCTGCATCCATCAGGCCACGACGGGCCATAAGCATTTGCCACAGATTCATAGAAATTCCTTTTCGTTACTTATCACTCGGTCTCTTGAGTAGATGAGTCCCCATTCCCTCGGGGTTGATCTTGCCCGCTTTCTTGGGCTGTATCCCGATCATAAGTAAGTGCTGACTTATTTTCAAGGGTATTAAGATCATTTTTTGGAGGAAATTTCAAGAGATCTTTTTGAAATTCCTTTTGCATCGCCTCGGAAATGTTCGGGAAGACCTTCTCGATGAGCATTTCCATCTGATGACGACGAACAGAATCAGGCGCCTGGAGCAGAGACAGTTTCTCAGCAACGGCAAATTCGTCAGTCAGACCGCGAATGTCGAAACTTTCCGGGTACGCGATCAGAGAGTGGTCTTCATCCAGTTCGACACCCATCCATTTCGCTGCCAGCTGCATCATCTGGCGTTCTGCCCTTTCGAGGCGCTCTGCTTTTGTCACCAGCAGACTGTTAACGCGCTGGAAGTCGTACATCTTCGCTGCGCCCGAAGAGTTATCGATGCCCTGTGCGTTATCCTGCTTGGTTCGCTCACCTGCCACACCAACGGAATGGTAGATCTCGTTAATCACCGTCTTAATCGTGGTGATGATCATCTGAGCCTGTTTCGGGTCTGGAGACAGGTAGAATGGCTGATTACCGCTCTCAGAGTCGAAGGTGAAGACGCGTTTAGTCCCCATTTCGAGCACTTTGGTGTGGTTTTCATCGCCCGGCAGCAATGACTGAACCGGGATCGCCAGCTGGCTGAATGTCTGATCCTGAATAATCGCGTCAAGGTTCGACAGGTAGTTGGCCACGGCACGGTCAAGATAGGCGATATCGTCAATCAACGACGGGCTGAAATACGGAGACTCGCTTTCGCCAATGCAGTCCACCGGAAACACCGGCACCACGCCCAGATTGTGCTTGCCGCTATCCTCCAGAACGACTTTGGCCTGACGACGACCGCTATTTCCGGAACCTTTCTTCACTTCTTCACGGAACAGATACCACTCGTTTTGCGTCCACAGACGGTAACGCTGGTATTCCTGCCCGGTTGACGTGAACGGATCTTCGTCGTCGCGCGCGATTTCAACAATCAGCGCCCACAACATATTGCCGTCTTCATCCCAGGCAACATCAAGCAGCTGCTGCGGCGAAATCCAGTAAGCGTAGGCACGCGCATCATTTTTCTTCTCGTCTGCAACAGACTCAACATTGACATTCATGGTGCTGTCCACAACAACCCAGATACGGCCATAAATGGATGATTGCAGATCGATAGCCGCCATAAACGCGTCGATGGAGGCGTTCTGGCGCGTGGCTCGCTTCCAGAAATTGCGGATCTGCTCCGGTGCTTCATCAGTGTTGCGGTGAATGACCTCTTTGAAGAGGTATTTGTTGATGAGGTTTACCACTTCACGAGTGTGATTGAAGCGATAAGCGCGTTCAAGGCGCTCTTTGAACTCCTGATCGCCCTCTTTGAAGTAACGGAAGATATTGTCGTTGAACCAGGCACGCCCGCCAGCGTAGGTGCTGGCGAGGAAGTCCCAATGTTCTTTTTTCTTCTCATATTCAGGGTGGCGTCGTGCCACAAGGTCTTTGATTTGCTTGTCAGTCAATTCCATTTGCTTTTCCTTTCCGTTTAGGTAAGTGCTTACCTATCTAGAGCCACCAAGAATAACACGATTTTTCACCGGATACCTACGATGAACCGGATAACCCAACGCATCCGCACTGTGTTCGATGCCGCCAGTCTTATCCATATCGCGTGAGCCTGGCTTGTAGATCACCTTCTCCAGCGAGTCGATGAGGTGTTTGCACTTCGGATCGATGTACAACCGGGTTTCGCCCGAGGCACTCATCAACATGCGGTTCACTGCGTTAACACGGTCTGCGATCGGCGGGTGCTTCTTCGGATAATCGACTCGAAGGAAACCTTTTTCCTTGAAGATATCGACGTCCGATTCACCGCGAGCGTGCTGGCGATACGCACCTGCCGGGTCAGGGAAGATAGTGACCTGAGACTTCCAGCGCCAGAAACGACGCTCCAGCTCATCACACACTTCAGCCGTGTTGGAAGAGAACAACACCACCTCGTCCACAGCCCACAACTCACCATTTGGCTGCGGCTGCAGGATGACCGATGACATAGGGTCGATGTTGAAGTCCTGACCAACCCAGATCGGAAGTTTCGGATTGAACTGGAGTGGCTTCACATGCACATTGCGGTCGAACGGGTAGTAAACGCGTCCGGACATGTTTTCGAAGCTGGCCAGGTATTCCTGTGCGAACGATTTAGGGTCCATATCGTTCTTCGCCGCTTCGATTTCCGCACTCGGTACGAAAGGAGAATCAGCCGTAACGAACTGCCAGCTCTTCCACTGCCCTTTGCGTTGCAAATCTTTGTTCTGACCGATAGTCCACAGCTTGTGGAACTCGGAGAAGCCTTTTGGCGTACCGATGATCAGCGCACCACCACGGGTAGAGGACAGTGTCGGACGCAGTACCTTGTACCAGGTGTCCGGCTTCATATCCTGAAATTCATCGAGCACCACAAAGTGCAGTGCCACACCACGAAGCGTATCGGGCTTATCCGCACCTTTCAGCGCGATTTCAGAGCCGTTCTTCAGCACGATGGTCATCGTGGTGTCGTTTTTCTTACGAACCCATTTACGCGGCAGAACTTCCTGCAGGTCATCCCACAAGATCTGGCGAGCCATCTGGTACGTCGGCGCGACGTACCAGACACGTTGCTTCTTCTCTTTGGCTGCCGCGCGAATGATGGTGGAAATCGACAACCGGGATTTACCCCAGCGTCGACCCGCACACACCACTTTGAAACGATGTGGCGACTGGAAGACTTGCATCTGCCCAGAATGCAGCTGTACGAGACTCAGAGACGACGGGATGGCCATAGTTAGACGCTCCCATCACTTTCATCACCAGACGCGTCAGAATCGCTCTCAGCTTCGCTCAGTGCTTCCTCTTCGAGTGACTCAAGCAGATCGTCATCAATCAGATCCGGCTCATCATCTTCCTTACGCAGCTGCGCCACCTGGGAAGGCGTAAGTTCGCCAAATACCAGGTTCGGAATTTCGTCGTCTTCGTTCTCTGCGCGATCCATACCGAGCGCTTTCGAGGATATTTCGAAGCACTTAGCGAGTGTGCCGCTGGCACGCTGGAGACTCTTCAGGTCATCTTCAATGGTTGCGAGTGGCTTGCCGTCCTTCTTGGCTGTGGCCACCTCATGCATCACCATACGACCGAGTGCGAACGCCCAATCGTCGTAACGAGTCCGGCGCTCTTCGATTTTCTCTGCACGCGCCTTCGCACGCAGCTCTGCGTCGGATTTGAGCGACTCGCGCACCATCTTCCCAACGGAGTCCGCGCCTTTCTCTAATCCACGCTTTTTGAAATGTCTGGAGAGCGTTTCACGACGAATGCCGTACTCTTCCTCCAGCTTGGAGAGTGTGTATTCGCCGGAAGTCCACTTCGCTTCGGCTTCTGCCCACTCAGCTGGCGTCAGGCGAGTTTTGCTCTCGTCTTTTTCTACAGTCATAGATCCCTCTAAAACACTCAGAGCGCATCCTTGCGCTCCTAAACAACTTGTTTAATTCTGTGCCTAACCAATTTGTTTTCTGGGTGTTTAAAACCGGGCTGGGGAGTATTAAGAACCTGCTACCGTATATATTTAATAAGTCACTTAGTATTTATATATACGGAAGCAGGCTCTCAAACTGGCTCCCAGACCGACTTACATCACCAGTAATTTGGCTCTGGCACGACCTAACGTGGTCAGTCCCAGCGTGCGACGGTGGTAGCCGGAATCACCGCGCTGGCGGCACATTCCTTTCTCCACCAGCCCCTTTTTCACCAGTGCTCGGATAGAGAACTGCATACTCTGTTTGGTCGTTTTGTACGGCAGCACTTCAAGCAGCTCGTCCAGATCGAGCAGATGCCCACGCTCATGGCCTAAATTGATGGTTTTGATGATGTCTTTTTGTTTGTCGGTCAACGTCATGGCAAATCCTTATGCCGGTAATGCAATTTCAAGAGGTTTATTCAAAGGCTGTTTGTCGAATGCCAGCAGTGGCAGCGTGTCAGGCAGCTGACGGCCAAAGTCCGGGTTTCGGTACACGCCATACAGCGGAGACGTAAAGCTCAGGTTGTGAATGTCCTTGAGCAGCTTCACGATGCTGGCCTCGTCCACCAGACTGTCGGCAATGTCCTGAATCGTCGTGCCACGATTACGCCCGGCTTTGGCCAGGGAACTGTTCTTGTGGTAGTCAGCGACCAGATCACGCAGCGCACGACGACGGCGAGACTCACTCATGGCGAACAGCTCTTTGACGATCGCTTCGTTGTCGCCAGGGTCTGAACGGAAATGACGCTGGAAGACGCGCAACGCACTCTCATAGCTCTTCGGACGCTCCGGACGGATGAACTGGAACCCTGCTTTCATGGCGAACGGGTTGTATTTGCTCATCGACGACTGGATCTCGATGATTGGCCGGTCGTGCATCCTGCTAACCAGGTTAATCATTCGATAGGAGACGCCGACGCCGCGGTACTGAGTGTCCACAACGGAACGGCTGATCACCGCAAAGTTGTTGTTCACGTACCGACCCCAATACTGGTTGGCCACGGTGGTATTGGTGGTTGGCTTCAGCTTAGGAAACATGCGATGGCGAGGCGCCAGCAGCAGTTTCGGGTAAGCCATAACCACGACGCCCACCAGCCGGTCGTCCAGTTCGCAGCGATAATACGTTGGCGCGAACGGCTTACCATCCGTCTTGTAGTGCAGCGACTTCAGCGCGTGCCAGTCTTCAACCGTGCCTTTGGTAACGGTCATACGCTCCAGAAAGTCCAGATGACGCGGGAACTCTTCCGGGCGGTAGCGTTTGATGATGATGTCTGTCATGTCGATCACCTGCGCTCAATATTGGCATTGATGAAGTCCAGGCGAAGCGATTCCATCGCCCCAACCATGACGTATGGACGCCCACCGTTATGCCAGCAATCCAGAACACTACCGTCGTTGTTGATCATCAGCAGCGCCAGGCTCTGGCTTTTGCCTTCTCTGGCGTACTGGAGTGCTTCTTCCAGCAGGCGGATGACTTCAACGTTGTTGTTGTCAGCCTCTTTCGATGGCTTCAGCTCTACGATCTTCAAATCAGGCATATTCCACCTTCACGCGTTCTTTGTAGTGCTTGGTGATCTGCATATCCGGGCGCAGCGCGTTCTTCAGGTCTTCGTGGGTCGTCGCCACCATTACCGTCGCACCAACCTTTCGTGCGGCACGCTGGAGGTTCGACGCCACAACCTGAGCGGTTACACGGTCGAGAACAGCGCCAAATTCGTCGGCTGCCCAAACTTTGGCGCCTGACTCGATCAGCTTGGCGATCTTGAGACGGTATTTCTGACCGTCAGACATCTCGGATGGCTTACGCACAAAGAGATAGGCGTCATTCAATCCGGCCATAGACAGCAGCCCCAGCGCTTCGCTGGTGGTTTTGCCCAACTGGTCGATGACGTTAACTTCATTGTCGAAGGTAAAATCATCGATGGAGGCTACAGAAAGCCCTTCATCCTTCATCTGGCGTTGCAGCTCGCGCAGAACAACGGATTTACCGGAACCGGATTGGCCGGTGATGTACACCACATCGCCCTGCTTCACTTCCAGCTCCAGATTGTCGTAAAGCGTCCACTCTTTTTCGTCCAGGCCAAGACCGAACGATTCGGCAATCTCCAGCGTGCGCGTGGTTTTGTTCACGCGGGTCTGAAACGATACGTTGATGGTGTATTTGCTCATGCAGCCAGCTCCCCAGAAGAAACTTTCTCCGCATACGCCACGAAAGCGTCTACCCCGCTTTCTCCCGTGATTTCTTCCATGTGGGCAAGCAAATCCCCAACCACAATGGCAGAGCCAGCAGGGAGCGTTTTAAAGCCCAATACGTCGATGACGCGGACTTCTTCAGAGGCCACTTCACGACTGATCTCGGTGTGCTCTTCTTTCTGGCGTTCCGTCTCTTCGCCCAGATCGAGCACCAGAGAGCCGGTTTCCATCTCATCGGTCATGCTGCCGACAAGCACGTTCAGCTCGCGCTCTTCAAAACCGAAGACCTCGACCTCGCCCAGCACCAGGGATTCCAGTTCCTGCTGCAATTTGATGGCGTCGTAGTCGATGCTGGCCAGGCGGTTGTCTTCCAGACGCTTCGCCTTCACCTCTTCTTCGCTCAGATCGTCGCGGACGATGACCGGCACACGCTCCAGACCAGCCAGAAGAGCCGCCTCGCGACGACCGTGGCCAGTAATAATGACGTCATGCTTGTCGACCGTGATCGGCTGGTCAAAACCGCGCTTTTTGATGGCGGCCGCCAGGTCGCGGATCTGCTGTTCGTCATGTTTTTTGGCGTTCATCTCATACGGGATGAGTTCTGCCGGGTTTCGATAGACGATTTCAAAGTTTTTGGTCATTACATACGCTCCTTGTAGTAGTCGACCAGCCACACCAGGGCTTCCCCGGCGTTCTCCATTTCGTTACCGGTATTGATTCCCTGCTCTTTAATGATGGTTTTGATGGTGTCGGCGACGCGATCTGACGCATCAAACGTCACCTTGAAGCGCATCGTCTGGTGTTCAGCGCCGACTCGCTCGGTTTTCTCGCGTTTGTCCTCATCGACCGGCTCGTCATCGCCACGGGAGAGCGCTTCCAGCGCTTCAAGATCGATAACGGACGCTTTGGCGAGTGTTGCTGCCATTTCGTCGTCATACGGGGCGATATCGGACAACCGGTAGTCGATTTCAGACTGGATTTCTTCGATTAAGCGCTGCAAAGCGACCTGATCGTCTTCGCCGTAGCGTTCGTTATCGACGAGAGACATCTGTTTGGCCACCAGGTCGTTAATTTTGCCCACGGAGATGACGGGAACCGTTGAAATGCCCTGCTCCATCGCGGCACGCCAGCGGTGTTCGCCACCGAGGATCTCAAAAATGCCCCCGTCCAGCTCCCGCGCCAGAATTGGCTTAAAAAAGCCCAATTTTTCGATAGAGCCTTTCAGTTTTTCGAAGTTTTGCGCCCCAACGGAGTTGGTATTCCAGGGATTCGGACGCAGGTTCGCGACTTCCACCTGCAGAATCGTAATTTTCACATCCATAATTCTGATACAATCCATTGTATAAGTACTTACTTACTATAATAGCCAATTACCATACAAAAGGCACGAAGGAAAGAGGTTTATGACAGTTCGGATTGTATCGAATGCAGTCAATGCGCTGATTTCTGGCGCTGATGACAACGTGAAGCGACTCGTTCAGGAGATGTTGAGCTATGAAGTGGAGGCTGGGGACTGGAAAGGAACCAGCACGATGTTCAACTGGAGCAAAAACGCGTTCCCGGCTGGGTTTGCGAAGCCAGTTTCAGCCAACCTTCTGAAAGCTGGCATCAAATGCGTGCATGTGCGCAAGGAAAAAGCCCCCGCGCTGGGCAAGCCGAACCCGGTAGTTAACCCATTCCCGTATAACCCGGACTATGCGTATCAGGATCAGACAGTGGAAACACTGGTGCGCGAAGGGATGATGATTGCCCAGATTGCGACGGGTGGCGGTAAATCGAACGTAGCGTGTAAGGCAGCTGCTCGCATTGGTCGTATGACGCTGTTTTTAACCACGCGCTCGGTTCTGATGTTCCAGATGGCAGAGAACTTCCAGAAATCCATCGACTACCGCGCTGAGAATGGCGAGCCGTGGCTGAAAGGTCAGAAAGTTGGGGTGATTGGATCTGGCGAGTTTCAGGTCTCGCGCCATATCAACGTTGCCACGGTGCAGACCCTAGCCAGTTTTCTCGAAGAGCCGCCGCGCGACGCATCACCGGAGAAAAAACAGTACCACCTGAAGCGCCGGAAACTGGTTAAGCGCTTTCTGTCCAGCGTTTCTCTGCTGATTCTGGAAGAGGCACACGAATCATCAGGTTCAAACTTCTACGATATCGCCCGATTGTGCATCAATGCCGATTACCGTCTAGCGCTGACGGCTACGCCGTTCATGAAGGACTCGACCGAAGCAAATATGCGTCTCATGGCCGTGGCAGGTCGCATTGAAATAAAGGTCACAGAGAAATATTTGATCGACCGAGGTATTTTAGCGAAACCCTACTTTCTATATCATAAAATCGCGTACACTCCAGACGAGGTGCGGATTAGGGCCGAACTTGCTTCGAAACACCTGAACTTTCGGGTTGGAATGAGTACGGCTTACCAGAAAGCCTATCAGTTAGGCATCGTTTACAATCTGGGCCGCAACGAGGCTATTGTGCGCGAAGCGTTAATGTACAAAAGTCACGGTCTGAACTGTATGACGCTGGTTCGTTTGAAGCGTCATGGTCAGATCTTGATGGAAATGATGAAAGAAAGCGGCCTCAAGGTCGATTTCATCTACGGAGAATCAAACCAGACTACCCGACAAGCAAAGCTCAACAGTCTGGCGGCAGGCAAGATAGATGTTCTGATTGGTTCAACCATTCTGGATGTTGGCGTCGACGTTCCAAGCGTAGGTGCGGTGATTCTGGGTGGTGGCGGCAAAGCCGAAGTTGAGATGCGCCAACGTGTTGGCCGCGGTCTTCGAGCCAAAAAGAATCAGGCTAACGTGTGCTTTATTACCGACTTCATCGACGTGAGCAACAAATACCTCATGTCGCATTCATATGAGCGGAAGCACATTATCGACACTACGCCTGGGTTTGCCGAGGGAGTATTGCCGGTGGGTAGCACATTCGATTTCACTGTTTTGAATAGAGAGTAAGCATGAGCGAGAAACGCGCTATACACTGCCAGGTTCAGTTAACCGAAAAAGCAAACGACAAGCTGGAAACCTTTCAGAATCGACTGCGTGAACGCAACATTAAGCTGTCAAAGGCAGACATCATCAATCTGGTGCTGTCCAACATGACGATGGCTGATTTTGATAAAGCAGCTACGTCATTAGAGGCTTCTGCAAAGGCTCGTGAAAAGGTCATGAAGATTTACGAATCCTCTGGCATGACCAAAGAAGATCTGGCCGATATTCTCAAACGTCTCGATTAAGCATTAAGGGCGTCGCAAGACGCCTTGTTCGTTGAAGTGATAAGGATTTAGTTCAAACCATGAAACACGTTCTACTTCCACTGATTACCATCCCCGTTTTACTCCTGAGTGCATGTTCATCCCGCCCTGTGTCTGTAACTGATGCAAAACCGGCTCCGCAGGCCAGAGTTTTCAAATACCAGACGTCTGCGCCAACCACGCTGGTGGTTATGAGGGACAAAGGTATGATAGGTGCGGGCTGCGACGCGTCCATCTTCATCAACGGTGAGACGGTTGCGAAACTTGAGACCGGTGAGAAAGCGACGTTCCATCTTGATGCCGGGCAATGGATTGTTGGCGCTTCTCTGGAGGGCGCCGGGCTGTGCGCACTGAACCCTGCTCGTCAGGAACGCGAGACCATCACCAAAGCTGGCGAGACGAAAGTCTTCCGGGTGTTCACCAGCAACGCAGGTGACATCGATATCCTACCAACGACACTGTGACGATATGACGAATATTACTGACATCACCTACGGGATTCCTGCAGAAGTCTGGCCGCGCGATTACACCAACGTGGAGAAGGCGCTGATGTTCTGGCGTAAGTCTCTCATTCCTGTAAGGGTCACGATGGAAGATGGTCAGGTGTTCTGCATGTACGTTCAGGGTCTCATGTCGTCGCGCAACAAAGTCGACCTTTGCCCTGCCCCGTTCGACAAAGAAAATCGTATAAGGCTCCCACTTGAGAGAATCAGCACGATTGAATCAGGTGTGACAGAAGACATTGCGCACGACTTCACGGGTCGGACAACGGTACACCCAGACTATGTGGACAATCGGCCATCTCGCCGTGATTTCTTCAAAATTTGTCGCCAGGCTCATGAGATGCAGAAGTCCATAAGAGTCTACATGGCGGATGGCCGTGAACTTGAAGGTGTGTCTTCAGGCGTTGACGCTTGTCAGGTCACACTCAGCGTTGGCGATGGTCGGAAGATGGTCGTCATGTTCGATTGGGTTGAACGAATTTTACCGTTTTAAGTTATGAAAGCGATTTTACTATCCTCAATTCTTCTCGCATCGTCCACGGCAGCCTCAGCTATGGACTATAAACCAGTTATTCAGTCACTCATGAACGACGTCTGTTCGTCATCGGACAATGTGTCGGTTTGCATGTACCAGTTCGCAGCCGCTGTCAAAGCGGGAAAGACAATTGGAGAGAGTGTCCAAAACTGTAAGGGGCGTTCGGCTGACCAAAGGGAGATGTTGGGGTGTGATGTCAGCGAGTCATCGGCACACTTCGTCGATGCACTCTTTGACACTAACCGAAAAATTGTCGAGTCTGCTCAATAAATCTATAAGGGTAATAACCGGCTAAGTCCGGTTATTATTTTACGTGTCACTTCCTGTTATATTTATTTCACCCACCACGATTCCAGTTTAAATATATAAGGGTGATTGACCGAATAGGGAATTTATTTAGGCAACACCTTCGAGAAAACGCGCTTTATTTCTAAGACTTTGATTTTTATTGAAGAAAATTTTTTTCGTTCCCGCGTAAAAAACTCTTGATTTTAATTTCTGTATATCGATAATTACTCACATCGAAAGCAAACACGCTAACGATAAACAAATAACAAATTAAGTTATCAATATTACATAAGGATTAATATCATGTCTAACGTTGCTATCTCTAAAAAATCCATCATCGACGCTGCTGTAGTTATCGCTAATGAATTGCAAGTTGCAGCCAACAATGCCACTCAGACTTATAACAATCATTATCAGAATGGTACGCACACGAAAGCAGATAAAGCTAACATGCTTGCAGCGTCTACCAAACTAGCATACTTCACCAACAACGTTTTAAACGCTGTTAATGATGAGAAATTAGCTGGTGTCTTTTACTACGCGATTAAAGCAAGCAAACAAGCGCCAGAAGTGTTTTTCCGCGAAGCTATGACCAATAGCTATTCACTCGAAAAATTGGTTTATCTGGTTAAGTCTATCAAGTCTGGTAAATGCGTTTATTCAGTCGCTGATATGTCCGGATCTCGCGTATTCGCATTAATCGAAATGATTAATGATGAATTAGAAACATTCACAAATGGCGCTGTTTTCGATTTGATGAATGAAGCGAAAAAAGCCAACGAAATTAAATTGGACGCTGGCTACACTCAAGCCAACCAGCTGATCAATCTTTGCGAGCGTCTCGGACTGGTCGAGAAGATCAAAGGAATGGGCGCAGCGAAAAACGGATCGCAACAATATCGCTTTATCAAGAATGATTTTTATAACTATCTGGCTGATGCTTTCAAAGCGTAATTAGATGGATATAGCGCCCACTATGGGCGCTAGTTTTAAGGATAAAAATCATGATTAGTTATGACCTGATCCGCGCGGAATATCTCGCAAAATATCGCGCTTATAAACTTGAATTAATCGACGACTTAAAAGCGCAACGTGACAAATTAAATTTTACGTTTTCTGATTTGCTTAACAGCAAAAGAGACTGTAAACGCAAACGTGAATATTTGCGCTTGTCTGAAATGATCGGAAAACTGCAAAACAGCATTTAAGCAATAGCGCCCACTATGGGCGCTTTTTTCGTTTCAAGATCCGCACACCATAACGCGCCATTGTTGGCGCGTTTTTTATTGTCTGAAGTCAGCCAAAACAGATCAAAAATAAGCGCCATAAACGCGCCAATTTAACGCGTTTTTATGTTGGTGGTACATACCCATTACCCACAATAAAAAACACGTTATAGCGCGTTTTACAGCGTTTTAGCGCGTGGATTATTTTGTCGTGTCGTGGGCGTGATCGTCTGGCGATAGCTGGCGACGTGATCCGCGCTATCCTTCGGGACGTGTCGGCAATGTTGGCGCTATCCGTGGGCGCTCGCGTATCATTGGCACGTTGGCGCGACGTGTACGCGCTTGCAGTGGTTTACCCACGGATTCACATAATCACATAGCGAAAGCTATCTGAATGGGTCAGGGGCTGTAACCCCACCAGCGCTACCCCAGCGCCCCCGCGATATTTTCTGGCAGGATTCTGGGCTTCTCCCGCTCAGTTTTCTACATAAAGGTAAACCCAGCCGTTTCCCGAAAATTCTCTGGCCGTTTCCCTTCGGTTCCCCGGACAGCTCTCTGACCGTTTCTGAAATTCCCTGCGGCAGCTGGTGGACGAAAAGAAAGGGGCGTTTCCAGCCCCTCCCCTCTTACTTGCCAGCCAGGATGTGAATGCGGTTCTTTCCGTACACCTCTTTCACGTATTCCCCGCACGAGACACTCCACGAGTCGATTCCTGCTTCGTAGGTGACGTTTTTGCACTTGATGGAATTGTTGGCGATACGCATCCCCTCCCCCACTGCTTCCTGTTCGCTGAAGTCGAACCCGGATTCTGTTTTAACCCATAGCGCGATCTGCGTGGCGAACTCGATGAGTTTTGACTGGCAGAAGCGACCGCTGCGCACCGGGAAGATGAATACGCCAAATCCGGAGGTGGAGACATACGCTTTCTCAAATACGCGTTTATGGCGACGGTTGCAGATAATGTCATTGGTGATCTGCTGTTTCTCTTTCCCGGACAGCTCGATGGTTACATTGTCACGCCAGGCGCCCAGCACGCTTTTCTCGTTATCAGAGAACGTCACAGAAATATGGCCATGCGCAGGGGTGTTAACAGTAGCGATAAAGTTCATGGTGATAATCCTTTAAACAACTTGTTTTCTAGTTGGTTTAATTATCGCTACGCGCATAAGGCGTCCAAGCGTTCTGTTCCGGCTGCTGGTGGCCGGCAGGGAGTCGGAGGGTTGTTCGGTAGCCTGGCGGTAAGAGGTGGGTGTTTTTAGCCTGCGGGAAACAGGATGGTCATTTAAGGCCACCAGCATGGGTGGCCTCGTTCTCTTAGTGGAGCAAACCGACGTCGATGGTATCGCCGGAGCCATCCACGCGGATCATCAGCATGGCGAAGGCATTTAATGGGTAGCCTGCGTGCCAATCCGGGAAGCGGTCATCGCGCATGAAGTCGGCAATGTCATAAACGCTGTCCTCAAAGCGGAAGAAGCGGGCATCACATTGTTCGTCCTGTTCAACGTGATCCATTTCCTGCTGTTCTTCCGGCGACAGGTCGAGCCAGGATTCCAGCCATACGTTTTCAGCTTTAGGGGAGATAGTGAAATCGGTCATGTGCATATCCTCCATGCGTAAACATCTTGTTTTCTTGTTGGTGTAATTATCGCAATGTGGATAAGGTATAAAACATTTTGTTATCGGGGATAAGAAAATGGCGCGGGATACGCGCCATTGCAGTGATTAAGCGAATACGCTTTCCGGGATGTGGTTTTCCAGGGGAATGTTAGATGCGATACGCAGACCGTATTGCCCAAGCCAGGTAGAATTCATGTTGAGACCTGAATCGAACACCTCCTCGGCCTGTACCATCATTTTTTCAAACATTTCTTTATTCCCTTCGCGGAAATAGGCAGCCAGTTTTAGCAAGACTGGATCTGACGCATTACTGACGCTCTGGTAGCCTACCGAGTAAACTGCTGTGTCCCCTTCGCCGGTGCGAATTAAGGTGCTGGTGTGTACATCACCTCCGATAGTCTCGCGCAGAACGACGGTTAATTTCGCGACTTTCTCGCCGGAGGCTTTCTCGGAAGCATAATGCAAATCCATCACAAGACTCTCACGTGAAACTGTCATTTTTATCTCCCTATAGTTGGTGGTTTTTATATTATTAAAATAGGTAGGTGCTTACAATACAAGCAAGCAAAAAAGCCCCGAAGGATGGACGGGGCTGTCGTAGGGTCGACTAATCGCTTTTGCACATGTCAGGCTGTCGCCAGGAAAGAGGCACGCTGGATTTCTTGCTGGGCGACTTTGTTCGCCTCCAGTAGCGCCTGTTCCAGCTCTCCTTCCGGCCAGATAATCTGTTTTGCCATCCACCCTTTCCCACTCTGGCGACGCACACTCATCACGTAACGCGCGCGGGAGCCATTGTCGAACGAGGCAATTGTCTCTTTAAACAGGCGAATGGCAGTACCGTTGGCGATGATATCGAGCAAAGTCAGTTGGCTCAGAACTGCTGGCTTCTCTTTACGTGGCTGTCCCGCGCTCAGTTTGGTAATCATCGCGTTTTTCATAACTATCTCCGTAAACAACTTGTTTTCTTGTTGGTGTAAATAATACAGAGCTGAAAACGGGATAGAACCAATCTATTCAGGGTGTACTCCATGAATAGGTGACTTCACTATCATTGGCGATACATGGAAATGGCACTTCAAAAACCCAGCCTTCTTCATCCAACTTTTTGTACATAAGGAGATCTTGCTTCATCAGGTATTCATTAAAGTGATAGTTGTCTCCGTCAGTCCCTTTCTTGTGCCAGACAATTTCGTCTCTCTTCAACTGAACAAGCGCAACGATATCTTCCTCAACCTCCGGCGCTGGCTGGCGGTCTTCCATATCGCGAATGACGAAACAGATTAAGAAACAGTCCCCGGTGTCAGGGTTGCTGGTGGTGTAGTAGTGCATTTGATTCTCCAGTTTTTAGTTTGGCCTCCAGTCTATTCGTTGTCGCATTTGGACAGGTCAAGTTTTTTTGGCCACCGTGCTGGTGGCCCCCACTCTTAATCTTCGTCGTCCGGGAACTCGATGTGTACCGCGTCCACCAGCTCCCGCTGTTCATCTTCACTGAGCAGATGCCAGATCTCCTTCCCTTTGGGTGATTCCCCTTCAGCCGGGACGAACGACCACAACTTGCGGTACAACTCCGGTCCCACAGCATCCAGACACTCAGCCAGGGAATCCACGCTCCACACCTCAACCATCACAGGCATCTTAATCATCTCTTCGCCCTCACTTCGTTTCTGACGTCGTGCAGTTCCACGCGACGGACATTGGGTTGTCCTCGATATGGAAATCAAACGTCCCTTCTCTATATCCTTCAGAGATGAGCGTCGCCACGCGACCAGCAACATCCTGGGAACGGATAACGTCATCGAGGGAGATCTCACACTCGGAGGACTCTTCCTCGCCACAGAGGGTGATGCTGATATTCAGATGCTTGTACATGTGTTTCTCCTTTGTCTAAACACGTTGTTTTCTTGTTGGTGTTATTATCGCAATAAGAAAACGGGGAAAAAGAATTCCTTAAAGGCTGATGTGCTTGTGCCGATTTATTGATATGTATGTATCTGGCTAACTCAGAGGGAATGTGATGAGCACTAAAGACTACACAGACGGGTACTTCAGCATCGACGCCGAGAGAGGCGAGTTGCTTCATGGCGGCATCACTGTCGGACGCGTCATTTTGGTTAACGGTCAGATTTACACAGAGCTGGACGATACCAGTTCAAACGCACCTGTCGTCTCCGGCCCCTTCGGGACAAGAGAAGAGGCGCTCGATGATTTGTGGGACAACAGGGACGATGCGAATCAGGGCAGTGAGATTTTCGAATAAACGTCCTCGGCGATTTCACCACCAAAACCCGTAACCCTTTACACTAGATCTGGCTTCCCGACATGAGCGTGCGAAGCTGATCTAGTCTCAATGCTCCACTGCGGGATTCACCAATTCCCGCACTATTCAGGTGAATGAGGAAAAGGCATACTCCCGCAGCCGTCCCTCGCTCTGAACCGGGATGTACCCGTTTCCCGACCGGCAGCCAGCCTTTCCCCGGTTCATATAGCGGGACTCCCACCGTTTCCCTGAAAACCTCCAGCCTTTCCCCTGCGGCGATGCCACCGTTCCTGAAAAGGGACATGACCTTTTCCCTGGATGGCCCGAAGGCTGACCGAAGGGGTGTATAGGGACGTTACGGGGAATGAAAACTATGGCTTGAATTTCTACGGAGAAAGTAGCGATACCCCTCTTTCCCTTCCCACTTATACCTCCAGTTAAATCTCTACGTATTTTCTCTCCTGTGGACGTGCAAGCCTTCCCCCTGATAACGCTCTATACGGCGAGTATTCCTTTGGGTGAAATGGGTGGTTTGTTCTCTCTACCGGCGTATGTGGTTTCGTTCTTCTTGAGGCGGTTCTTCTCTGTGTTTTCGTCTGGGTTGTTATCGTCGTTTTGGTGAGTGTTCTTCTCCGTGTATGGAGTAATGGCAGGTGCGCTTTTCTCTTCGTTTACGTGAAATGATGGAAGTGTGGGTAATGGCATTAGGGCGCTTTTATTGTTCTCCGCATATGAAGTAAAGGCGTTCCCTGCTATTCAGGAATTTGCGTTCTCTTCCGGGGTAATGGTGGGTAAGCGAGATTGTGACGGTTCCTGTTCTGGTCTGGGTTTGTCCGGGGTTTCGTTCTGGCTGCTCTTCTCCGTGTATTGGGTAATGGCGTGTAGAGGTTTGCGTGCGCGAGCTGCGTTCTCGGTTGCCTGGGGAGATTAGGTGGGTGGTCTGTAGCCTGAGGCAAAGAGGTGGGTATTTTCGGTAGCCTGACAGGAAGAGGTGGGTGTTTCCGGGATTTTGGGTAATGGCGTCGCTGGGTTTTTCTGTGGGTGTGGTTAACTTGTTTTCTTGTACCTGAAAACAACTTGTTTAGATGTCCAATATAACGCAACGGGAGCGCTTCTGAACGTGTCTGTTTTTTGGTGGTATCACGAGTCGTTTTTGACGTTTTGGTCGCAGGGAGATGGATTCTGGTGCGTAGGATTTTGGGTATAAGAGATGGCGTGCGTAAACGTCAACTTTTTAGACCAAATCAGGGGAAAACGTTGACTTTTCGTTGACGTGTTATTTATTTGTTTTCTTATGGGTGTAATTGGCTTAAATGCCTTGTCACGCCTGGGCTGGGGTAGGTTGGAGAGGTGGGGGAAGTGGCGATCAACGGACTCTTATAGAAATCCTCAATTTGTGACCGCCAATGTCAACGAGTTGCAGCCGTTAGTTGTTCAGATAGGCATCAGGAACGCGGACATAAAAGTTTCTGTCGCCGGTCAGTTCCAGAGTAACGTTAATGTCGTTGCCGTTATCCAGCGTAGCCGTCGCTTTATAGAACTTGTCTGTCACCTTGTCCTGAATTGTCACCTTCATACATTTCGGCGCAGTGGTTCCGTTATTCTCTTTCAGAATGGTCGTTACGAGAGGACAAGCCGCTTCTTCAAGAGCAACCTCTTCCTGGTGTGGGATACCGATGAAGATGTTACCAGCAAGCAACGCGACGATTACGATAAACGGAAGTCGACTGCCTTTTGTAACGGTGGCACGTTTCCAGAGATAGACCGGAAGGAGAAATACTCCCCACAGGATGGCCGGTGGTTCATACCCTGCATCAGACAATGCCATTCTGTCAGCCACCAGAAAGCCGAGTCCAGCGACTCCACCTATCACTATTGCATAATTCAAATACGCATCTGGCGGTGCTCCAAAGAAGAGAGGTAGTAAAGCTAGAAGCCACGCATAAGCATTATTCAGAGGTTTTGTTTGTTGGTTCTGGGTTTCCATCACATCCATTCCATCAGATTAAAAAAGCGGTCATATGTTACCATTTTTCCTCGCTTATATGACCTGATTACTCAACGGGTGGGCGATCACCAATACCATGCAGGCAGCCCATCCACCAGCTCGGCGTCGCAATCGAAGTGAACCGCGTCAAAGCCGGCAACCACTATGGTCTGTATGTTGGAGATCGTCTCTTCGGAAATGCCGTACTCACGCAACTCTTCTTTCCAGTCATTGCCTCGCATTCCAGCACGAACAATCCAGCCATACTGTGTACCGTGTACCCAATTCAACCCGCGATCAGAAAGTGGGTCGAAGCAGGCAATGGGTAGCCGTTCTGAATCCGCTGCCGTTACGTGGGCGGTGCTGATCACCGCCGTCTTATACGATTCGGTGATTTTCAGCATCATGCCTTCTCCTTCGGAAACAGAGTGTCGGCCGTGTCGGAGATGACGTCCCAATTCACGCCGACGTTGGCGTCATGGCACTCTTTGATTTTTCGCAAAACCTGAATGCACTGTTCGTCAGTCAGGTCTGGTCGCACTTCACCTACATCTTCCTTGTGCCACATCACCATCAGCAGCGGCTCGTCTTCTGGGTAGTTCTCCAGCTTTTCGATGATGTCTTTTGCGGTTCCGAGCATGATTAACCCCTTAAACAATTTGTTTTCCTGTTGGTGTTATTATCTCAAATAACAAAAGGCAGAAAACAAGATGTTTAAGGGATGATTAGGTGAGTTTGAAGTCGTCTATGTCATCAACAAACTCCATATACCTGGCTTCGACACTCGACAATCTGATCAGATACGCAAGCCCGTAACTAAGTGAAGTGGGTTGCTCCAGCACAAATTCGAACCCATCATCATGCGTTTTACCAAGCCAGAATCCCCCACCGTATTCTTTTTCACGTTGGAAGAAAACGAACTGTCCTGGTATCAGGTGTTTGAGTGCTTCGCCTCTATAGACGATCTCATATTTGGAATTTTTGCTGCCCATTTTTCCCGCCCCACAACACTGTATAAATAAACAGTAGTAATTATTGCAGTACCGGTCAACTTTGCTGGTTAAGGGAATAACAAGGTGGTGAAAACAATTTGTTTCGGCACTTGAGATTTTGCAAATCGCACATACATGGAAAACGGCAATTATTGAAACCTGATTTGCCCCATGTGAAAGGAGGAAACGATGAAGACCTATGATCGCAACCGTAACGCTATCACTACCGGCAGCCGAGTGATGGTGGCAACGAATGGTGCAACGGGAGTCATCAAGGAAATCTGCGGAGAGGGCAAATCAGAAGAACAATTACGCCGTTCTGACTGCGTATCTATCGAAGGTGTGGAGGGTCTGTTCTGCCCAATGGATTTGGTTCGCTTAGGGTTCCACTAATTTCACCAACCAGAAAACAAATTGTTTAAGGCCACAATAGTGGCCTTAAATTTACTTACGGCACAGCGGTAATCAGATCGCAAATGCCTGTTTTAGTTAAATCACTATTCAGCTTCTGAAAATTAGCATTCAAAAGCGCGGTATGTATACGATTCTCAAGCTCAAAGAAAAGGTCGATCTTGCCCTCTTTTGCAGCGTGCTTCTTCCAGACATTTACCTGGTCATCGGCCATACGACTGGCGCAGGTGAACAAGAACGAGCTACCTCGTGGAAGAGATGTTGTGCTGTAGTACTCACCATCAACTTCAATATACTTGGCCCGGAACGACTCCAGAGTTAGCTCATTACCGCTCTTGACCGGCTTTGTGTCTGTCTTTTCCCGAACTTCAGGCTGTTTCTGCACCTGCTTCGGTGTCTCATTGGCCAGCGATGTACTGGCCGAGCCACCCAACCCCTTGAGTCCATTAATTTGGATAAGATAAGCCAGCTCAAGAGCCTTATCATCAGTGAGTTTTCCACGCATATTTATCCACTGACGTTGAACCGTCTTTAGGGTGTCTGCATCCCCCGGGTTCGCTTTGAGAGCAATAGAATAGGTAGAGCTAAGTTGTTCATCTAATTTTGACAGGCGTTCGTTATCGCAGATTTTGTGTTCGATTTCTGTCGAAGCCTTTTGGCAGTCGAAGCTGGCTGCAAATGCAGCTGGCGATGCCACCAACAATGATGCCAGTAGGATATTTTTCATATTCACTCCATAAATATAAAAGCGCCTGACTATAACACTTAACCGACTGCTTCTCTCGCTTGATCGTCAAGCGCTTTCAGCCCATCACGTACCGCGTTCACGATACGTTCCAGGTATTGGTATCTGGGGTTTGGCACCGTTGGCCAACCGGCATACCACGGATCGTCACCAAACAGACTCAGCAGTTCGTTGCCGACACCGAAACAGCAGCAACTTTCTTTTACGTCATCAGCGTTTTCTGCCTCGTCCCACATATTGCGGGCCTGTTCTGCGTCGATTTCTCTCTCCCTGCGCAACTTTATGATTTCGGACTTTACGAAAAGCAGGTTTGCGTCGTTGTTATCGTCGACCGTACTCAGCAATTGAGGGTCGAGGCAACCAATCAAATAATCGTTGCTCACTCTCTTAATAAACGTCTGCACGTCATCCCCGCCCATCGCGAACCAGGCAGCAGTCCATGCTTTCCCATAGCAGGTAATGGTGACTCTTCCCTTGCCCGGCTCGTAGTTTTCAATCATTACGCGTACCGGGTCGAGACGCTCCAGATCCGTCAGCACAAAGGAAAGAACATCTATTTTTTCGACCTTCATGCAGCCTCCCACGCGTTCCAGATCAGCGCTTTGTGTTTTTCATAACGTTTGGTGTGTACCGGTTGCAGACT
This sequence comes from Citrobacter sp. 50677481, assembly GCF_001463265.1. NCBI lineage: Bacteria > Pseudomonadati > Pseudomonadota > Gammaproteobacteria > Enterobacterales > Enterobacteriaceae > Citrobacter > Citrobacter sp. 50677481. The sequence goes on along the minus strand of NZ_LNHZ01000047.1, from coordinate 65,926 downwards.
GGCAATGCCTTTCGTCACCATCGCCCGGGCGTTTATCAGCAACGAATGCTCTATGCCTTTTTTCTCCAGGTACTCGACAACACCGGCATCGGCACCAATCTCCTTGCCGTCAAAGAGTACGGCCAGCATCAGCTCTTTCTCTGCGAGGTAGATGGCTGAAAACTCAGGGTCGCGACTCACGATAGAAGAGGTATTGTCCAGCAGGTCAGCCAGCTTGATCATGCGCGTCTGCATGTCGAGGCTTTGCTCCAGCTCCCGGACGTTGATGATGAAGCGCTGTATTCGATTGCCGTCTTCTGGTCTGGCAATGTTGGTCAGAGCCAGAACCATTTCGGCTACGTGCTCACCGAAGTGCTCACGAACCATCTCTATGGTGACATGGGTGTCTTCGACCACATCATGCAGCAGCGCCGCGATCTGCATCTCCACGGTTCCACCATGCCAGGCAACAATCTCGCGGACAGCAACCGGGTGGTTGATGTAGTCTTCACCGGTATATTTTCTTTTCTGGCCAACGCCGCCATGAGCGCCAGCGGCAAACATATGGGCTTTGGAAATACGGGACATTCTTAACTCCGTTGTTTTCTGGATGTGGTTATTTTCACAGATAAGAAAAGGTAGAAAACAAATTATTAAAGGCCACAATAGTGGCCTTCATTTACTCAGCGATAAGCGATCCAATCATCGCCTGTAGCTCTCGTTCTTTTTCTTTGGCTACGCGGAGTAATTCGGCATTTACATGACGTTGCAGCTTATCCATTACACGGAACGACGGACGGCGCATGACGCTCTCGTCGATGGCTTTGGTATTCAAGCTAATAAGATGCCCGAAGTGGTTGAAGCCAGCCCCGACGAACACTTCATATAGCTGGGCGTCGCGCTCAAACAGAGCTATCCCATTTCGCACCTCAAGCAGCGTTCCTTCCTCAATAAGCTTATCCAGCGCCTTATCCCAGACCGGACAAAAGCGATAATTGAAACCTTCCAGTAATGCTGTAAAAAACAGCGAAACGGCATTACCCAACTTCATAGTTACTCTTCCTTACTCCTTGCTCTGTTAGCCTGCACTTCCTTAGCCAGCTCGTAGGTAATTTTGCACGGCACAATCATCGCCCAGCCTTTTTCGTGGCTGTTAATCACCTGCTGAACATGGCCGTCTGTAATGGGCAGATCCGGCAACTGTTTAAAAACTTCCATCTGCTCATGGATATGCAGAAACCACCTTGCCAGCTCCATCTGCTCACCGCGGGTGAGGGGATTATCCAGCGGGGACTTAACAAAAGCAGAGACGCGCTCGACAAGCAGATCATTCATGCCGAGCACCTCTCTGCTTTCTCTTGCAATTCGCGGACATACTCGACCAAAGAGCCGCCTGGTGGGATCTGGCATTCCTCAACTAACTGGAAGTAGATGTCTGCGGCCGCGCGTGTGTTCGAGCCTTTGTTTAGCTGCTCTTCGCGCAGCGCATCACGTTCGTTGATCAAACGAACACACTCGCCGTTACGCTGATAAACAACGGCCTCAAGTTCAGCGATACGTTCGCCTGGCGTCTTGCCTTCTTTGCGCTGGATGGTGACGGTAAACTCGCCCATTTCAGGAACGTTGTACCCCAGCTCCAGGTAGCTTCTAGCGCCGCTGCGGACGAACTCACCTGCGAACATGGTGGCAAACATCGCAGAGGCCATTTCTCCTTTGAAAAGCGACTCCAGATCTAACGGAGTGCCGGCAGACAGAGCCTCTTTTGCTGTGTCCATTGCGTCCATGAACCGGTCGAACTCATTGGCGCGTTTCTCAAGGTCTCTCCACTGCTGGCTCCAACGGCGTGCCAGATGTTCGATAAAAACCTGCGCCGATTCATCAAAGTTACCTTCGAACGTCACAAGCTCCTTGTCGATTTTGATGGTTCCGGCAGGCGTTCCTTCGTTCCCCTGTAGCACTAAATTAAATGGCAGCTTCGCCTGATTAACGCTGGCGAATGTAATTCTCGATTTTTCGCTCATGTGTTTACCTCTGATAAAGTGGCTCTATTCTTACACAAATTAGGTAAGTATTTACCTATCATTTTGCACGCTTGAAAACGTATACGCTGACAGTGATTCCGGTGTCTTCAAACTCGTCAGTAAACGACTTCCCTTTGGCATAAACGTAATTATCCAGCGACATCCAGTTCAGAACTGGCGCATCACCCGGCAGTACAGCCACCAGTCGCCCGCCGACTTTAAGATGCTCCAGCGCGGCCAGCGTATGCTCTCTGTGACGGCCAAGAGAGTAGGGCGGGTTCATGACGATTTTGTCGAACTGATAGCCTGCGTTGTCCTCAGACCACTTCATGAAGTCACAGCAGACCGTATTTGTGTACCCCTTGCCAAGCAGGATATCAGCGAAGAGAGGTGCGACTTCTATGCAGGTAACGTCTTCCGGATTGGCGTCGATGCAGGCCAACAGATCTCCGCGCCCGGCTTCAGGCTCCAGCAGCTTCTCACCTGGCTTCAGCTCGATGGCTCTGGCAACGTACTCCGCTATCAAACGTGGGGTAGGGTAGAACTGGTGTGATTTTGTATCCGGTATTAAGCCGGTGGCCACAATCGTATTGAGCGTATGGCCGATCTCATACGGGAACTGCCAGTGCTTTTTCTCCTGCACGCCGCCAATGAAGTTCATTGTGCGCTCAAGCTCTTCCACCTGTGACTTCTGTAGGTTGGAATCAGAGAAGTACCAGACGCCTTTGTCTTTGCTGAATCGCCCGTCGCGCAGCGCGGTACGAACCGGCTCGGAGATCGTCTTCTGGATTAACCCGAACTCTTTTGGTGCCCGTGTTTTGGGTGCAGTACGGCATGGCGCCGGGATTGCTGCAGGCATACTGTAAGCCAGCACCTCATTCAGCTTCCAGGCCACGTCAGGATGTATTTCAAAGTGAACGTTGCCGTTCTTGAACATCTTCACGCGCATCAGGTTTCCGTCGACATTCATCCAGTCACCGGTCTGGCAGTCGTTTGCCCGGTACGCAGCAGATAGCATCTCAGTTGTGCGGTTGATGGTGATGAACTCTTTGTGCGCGAAGAAATGAAGCATGACGCGCAGGTCGTCGATGTAGTCCTCTTTTCGGTAGTTCACGCTGACGCTGTCCCGCCAGAACTCGGAAATGCAGTTGGCGATGATCAGACGCTCGCTAAAGCCGTTCGTCTTATTGGTCTTGTGGGCAGGACTCAGCGCTTTAAACAAGCCATACACGCGCTCAGAGAGATATTTGTGCCTGTCATTCAGCAGATTGAGCATCGTGGGGATGACCGTTTCTGCTTTGAACTCCGGCACACCAACGAACTCCTTAACCTTCATCTGGTAGCCGGTTCTGTCAGTCCTGATGGTCTCCTGCTTGCCCTCGATGAACTGCTCCCGCCACTCGTCGCGGCGGGAAGCTGGCATGATCAGCAGAACGTTTGTCATATCCGTGACCTTCTTCCAGTACTCGGCCCAGATATTCTGTTTCACCCATTCAAGGTCGACCTTATCCAGCCAGGCTCTGTTAAAGCGTGTGCGCTCGTCATCCGGCCGGTGGTTGAGTCGCAGCAGGCGGTTAATCATGTTGTGGCGTTCGTCGCCATAAACGAAGTCGTGAACCTGATGCATGAATGCGATCTCTTTCTCGCACTCGGCCACAATTTCGTGGATGACGTTCATTTCCTGCCGGTAGTCGATATCAGTGTTTGGGGTGATAGCGTCAATGATGGAAAGGGCTGTATTCATGATTGCACCATTAAATAAATTGTTTTCTTGTTGGTGTTATTTTCCCAAAGTTGAAAAGGCGTAAAAGCAGCATTCACAGGCGTTGCAGCTGATTTAAGGCGTAAAAAAGGGGGCTTTCGCCCCCTGTCGGCAGGTGAGATATTAGTGGTGTACGTGCTGCGTTTTGTGCGGCTGTTTGTTCAGGTCGTGGCGATGGGTCAGCTCGCGCATCATGTCTTCAAGACGGCTCTTGGTGTCGTCAAGCTGGTCGGCCATTGCCCCCAGCATCTGGCGAACGGCCATCGGATCGTCGCTGTTCAGCTCAGGCATTTTGAACCCAGCCTGGGAAGACATCAGTTTGAAGGCGGCCAGCAACATCGCCAGAGAAGACTTCAGCCCGGCGATTTCACGATCTTTGCTGGCGTTGGTTTCATCTGCCTTGACTGAATCCGGTGAGCACTTCGGCTTGCTTACCATTTCCAGCGTTGCCTGAAGTTTGTCGGCGCGTTCTTTCTCTTCCAGATACGCTTCGCCGAAATGACGCGCCAGCATCACAATTTCAATCGGATCATCAATCATGCTTGAGAACTTGAGAACGCTGAAAAGGCGGTCGATAGGGGAGGCGTCGTCTTCGTGACCAACCACAAGACCCATGATCTCAACCAGTTCGGCCGCACCAACTTTTTTAATCACGCTTTCAACTTTGGCATTAGTTTTTTTGCATTTTTCGCACATGTGTTTTTTCCTTATGTTTTTAAACAAGTTGTTTTCTCGATTGCGTTATTGTGGCGTGACTGAAAAGGTGGGCAAACGCTACGTAAAGGCGGACGCCCACACTGACGGTTAATGAAGACGTTTGGATTCCTTCATTTCACGTTCGACATGCTCACGACACGGCTCATACTCAATGGCGCTGGCGGTAATTTTCCCGGCAGCAATTAGCTTCACGGCAGCAAAGCAAAGTCCTTTAAAGGTGAACTTGGCCTGGTTGCGTCCGTTTCCGATGACAACGTTTTTGCCATATCCGCGGTCAATGAAGATCTTGAGGAACTGGCGGTTAACAGTGATGTATTTGCGCTTAACGTACACATCACCCAGCGAGTCCATCAGCGCACCCAGAACAGCCCCGGACGTTCCGAGAATGCGACCAGCTTCATTCAGCCCATAAAGCTCATCAGCAGTGCCGCAAATGGTGTCCATGAGAATGGCTTTTGGTTTTGCGTTAGATAGTGCAACGCCTAACGCCTCGTTCTCTTTCTCCAGACGCTCGTTTTCCTCGACCTGGTGTAACAAATGAACCAGAGCTTCTTTATAGGTACGTGGAATAGCAGGCGTTCCGCGGTCGGCAAACATGGACTCAAGCTCTCTCCACCGATCAACAAGGCGTGCGGTAAATTCAGGAGAAAGCTGCGCCACGACAACGATGCTGTCGCGTTTACCCTGTTCGGCTTCGAACAAGTAAAACGTAGCCGGACGCCCGGCAGTGGGCTTTTCCACCATTGGTGGAAAAGTAATAACGCCGGATTTAGCGAGTCTTTTAATGGTGCGTTTTACGCTGTCATGGCGACTGCCGACCATTTCGGCGATCTCCTGACTGGTCATCGATGGTTTGGCGTGTAAGCCTGTAGTGGTGGGAGTGTGTGCGGTTGCCTCAAACATACATTCTCCATTCAGTGTAAAAAGGGCCGTCAGTGGCCCTTGTTGTTAACTCTCATTGGTTAATTGGCTAAACAATTTGTTTTAACAGTGCCGAAAAGGGATTCAGCATCAAAAGAACCCGAGAATGCTGCCCACCGGAACAACGAAAATGCCCACGACACGCGCAAGCGTCATTCCGGCATCAAACTGAAGATCGCCACCGTTCACGAGTTTCACCAGATTCATGATCCAGCCACCAAGCAGAAAAATGGTGAGGCCAACAATCATCGCGGTGACTTTCTGGAAGCTCCATTTCATGCAATAGCCTCAGTCACAGCAGAAGGAAGATCCGGAGTTGCAGGTCGAGCTGGAATCGTGTCCAGCAGCATCCCATCCAGAGAGACAGGAGGTCGTTCTGGCAGGGGTGTCGTCTGCAAGGTTGTGGTGGAAGTAGTTGTGTCCGGTATCAACAGACTCTGACCGGCTGGCACGGCTACCGCTGCCAGGGTTGCTAAAATTACTCCATAGGCCATTGGCTTCAGTCGATTTCGTTGAAAATTTTCCATGAGAACTGTCCTTGTGTGCCTTGGATTCACGCAACACACGAGAGGCGACGGAATCACGCACCTTCTCCATGCCTACTGTCGCGCCCAGATTTGCTATGGCGGTAGCTTGCGCATCAATGCGCTTCTCCAGCTCAAACACTCGTTCTTCCAGTTCCGCAAGGCGTGCAGAAACACGACCGCTAAACAGCTCGGCCAGAACCAGGCGAATTGAACGGGGACGTTTATTGAAAGAAGTGAAAGGCGTTTGACGTGCCATTTGGATTCCATTCAGTGTCAGAAAGAGTTGCGGCTGGCCAAGCCAGCCGCCTTTTGGCGTTCCATCCTGGAACAGTACCTAACCGGTACTTCGTCATCCTGACGAACGGTAAGATACCTGATTTAAAATGATAGGTAAATACTTACCTATCATTTTGTGACAAAAATCCAATGTCACGCTTGTGAGGCATATCGGCTGCGGAGTAGGCGGCGATCAGAGCAGGCCGTTTAATAGATCTGCTTTGAGAGAGGATTGGACCAAGCCCTAGATAACGAGAGAGCACGGTGCTAATACCCAAGACGACAACAGACGAGTTCATGGCAACATTTTGGAAGGTATCTTCGTATCATGATGTGGTTAAATAGACACAATTTAACCCAATGGAATTTTAGCCATGCTAACCTTCTGGCACGAATATTCAGATCTCATCTCCGCATTTTTAGCGGCTCTTTTAGGTGGCTGTTTCACGATGAAAGGAGTGACAGCTCAGGTGAAACAGCAGGCAAAACAGCAGGCAACAGCGGCCAGAGAGAAGCGTATAACAACGCTCTTGGGTGTCAGAGAGGAAATAGACTCACTGATTAAGTTGTATAAGGCCAGAATGGAAGAGGAAATCGAAAAATACGACCGGAACTCACCGTTCGATAACATTTTCCCCATTACTCAAAACTACTTCACTTTCTATGAAGCTAACTCGGCATCTCTACCTGAAGTTCATAGAGAAACACTATCAAAAATTGTGGCTTTTTATACAAGCGCAAGAAGCCTAATTGATTCCTATCGCGGCAATAATGCCCTTATCGAAAGGCTGGACTCCACGCAGGTTGCCAGTGACATTACTGGCAACAAAGAGCATCTTGCACACCTGAAAAGATACACAATCCTAGCCACAGAGTACGGCCGCGGATTAATGATGATTCATGAAGAGGTCATGCTGCGCTATAAACAGGTTATAGAAGCCATCGATGGTGAAATCTCGCAGCTACAATGCAGTTAGTACTACAGCCTGTCCGCTTATGGCGCGTAGCGGACTAGCTCATTGGGCAGAAGGTCCGCTCTGAGCGTGAAGCGGAAGTTCGTAATTGTTATCACTGCAGATGTGTTACTAACATAACCTTTGTTAATCAACGCTCAGACACTCAAAGCGGCCATTCAGAGTTGAGAAAGATGCGTTAAAACTCGTGAAAATGATCTAAAGTGGCTACCTTTCAGGCTACCCGATAGACCAGAATTTTAAACCCATTGAGTTACTGGAGTTTGGATAAGCTTTATCTATCCGAAAAATAATAATTGATATACAGTGATTTTTTGCATTATGCTGGTCTGACTACTAGTAACTTTTTACTTCGCTCTTTTTAGCCGTTAGTACCTACTTCACAAAAATAAAATGAGAAGCTCGGTACATAAGGTAGTTAATGTACCTTGTTCTCACTCACAGGGGGTGCGCCATAATTAACATACTCTTCAGACTGCTGCTAACATTCAATGCTACATCTTTGTTAGTTATAGTTTTTCTCGTTCAGAAAAAGTACACTCTGGGATATTTCCTGCAATTCTACCCACAGTTTAGCTTTTTAAGTGATTGGCATCCATTCAATTCATATTTCCTGTATCTGCTGATTCCTGTACTGCTCACCGGTTTAAGTATCTTACTCAGTCGTGGTCTAAGCGCGGATGATTTTAAAGAAGGCGACGCAGTAAACATTGAACATGCAAATAATAGTTTCTTACCCAGTTATTTGGGGTATTTTTTTGTAGCACTAAGCATTTCAAGTTGGAGTGCTTTGTTTTTTGTTTATGGCGTTTTGTTTATTTTTACCTTTTTGTCACAAGCTCTATACTTCAACCCATTGTTTCTAGTCTTCCGTTACGAGTTTTATAGTATACAAACTAAAGGTGGCGCCTCTATCTTTCTTATAAGCAAATGCAAATATAAAACACCTAAAGAGATTGTCATCTCCAAGGCATTCAGAATCAATGACTACACATTTATCGAAAGGAAATAGTAATGAACAATGTGTTTGCGAAAATAAAAAGATTACGAAAAAACCCTTATTTCAAATTACTATCAGATTGTACTCTTTATTCACCAGTCGTTGTTACTAATGGAAATTGTGTAGTTTATAATCCTGACCATAATTTGGATGAAGAGGTATGGTTCAAGATTGACAGTTTTAGCGAGCAAGACTATTGTTTGCCGATACTGAAAATTGACTTTGACTCTAAGGAGTTTCTGAGTTTGACAAAATCTCAGTTCTCCAATATTTCTTACATCATGGCTGAACAGGATGGTGATTTTTATTTTCAAAAGGTTACCCCTTCGCAAATGATAAGAAAAAAAACCATTTCATTTGGTGATGCAGCAGTTGTTGAAAATGATGAAAATCGCCTTGTAATTAATGAATTTCCTGACGCAGTGTTCTTTAAAGAAACTAATAGGTTGATTTTCAAAGACTTAGCCACAATAAGCAGTATATTCAAAGGGATTGATATACTATTTAAAGAGGCTACGGAAGAAGAGGTAACTCAATTCCTTTCCGAATCCTTCATCAATCTTTCCGAAGAGTATAACGTAAACAAAGTATCCAAGCCAAATAGGAAGCGAGTTGCTCTTGCAATGGATACGCTAGCGACATTGACTCCTGCAGATAAGGCCGGAATGCTTCTATATATTAATAATTACTGTCAGGCGAATGTGATTTTTAATCCACTATCTGGAACTTTTTCTATAAATAGTGATGATGAATTGAAGTTGCTTCTTTACGGTATTGAACAACGTTTTTATACAACACCATTTGGACAAGAAAAGCGTCTTGCTAATTCTGTTCAACCCATTTAAATAATGTCAAATCCATATATAGAAACTGCAGGAAACGAAAAAACATCAGGTTTTCCACCCCTGAATATACGGAATATCAATACCCTTCGTGATTTGTATCATCGTTACTCAACGATGATACAAATCATTTATTGGTTAGTTTAACTGTGACAGCCTGTTTTTAGCATATCCTTGCATAATTATTAAACGTCCGCTCCTGGCACATTGAAGACATTACGATGGGCGATTTTTCCCCTCGCGCGTGTGCGCACGCGTGCGTGTAAATATTAAAATTTTTTTAGAAAAGAGAAACTTACTTCCCAGAACAGGTTTAATAAAACCTGAACTGAACGAACGAAGTGAGTGAAGTTCACCTCGAACGAAGTGAGAGGTTGTCTTTTCAGGTAATACTCTCCCAGGGAGGTGAGTACAAAATTTCCTCACCAACCTGGTCGTTACATAACCTGAAAAGTTATGACCTAAGTCTACTGCCAGCTTAGGCTTGGGAAGTTATGGATGACAGCACCCCAGAACCGAGATCTTCCCACACTTTATGAAGGGGAGTTCTGGATTCAACCTCTCGAAACACTCCAGACTCGACAATCATAAAGTGACCCTTCTCTCTGCCCACTTTGGTTCCCCCTTCCCCAACCCCTAAACGGTGCCGGTTCTACGCTGGTAGTAAGCTTTTTTAAACCTGACGCCAGTGACGCTATCCCCCACCCATCAGGTCGAGCTGCCGGAACCAATCCGGAAAGCGGGTAGATTTTATCACTGGCGATCTGCGTTTTAAATGGTAAGTACTTACCTATTATTCCGATTGATTATTTTCTCGACCATGAAGCTGGACGTTCAGGGCAAACACCTCATTGATGAGTTCCCCTAACAGCTGCTCCACCAGCTCTTTGTGCTCGCCTGAATGAAGACATTTGAGCGACCATTCGTAGAGACTGAAAGCCTTATCGCGATCTTTCATCATGTCGCGCACTTTGGTCAGAAAATCGCTCTCAACGAGCGCTACGACGTTCGTCGGGTATACCATGATAGTTTTCCTTACTGTGGTTCATAAAATCGATTCTAGAGCGTCTGAAGAGGGGGTTCCAGTGGGTTCTGGAGGTGTAAAACGGTCTGGGAGTTGTTTGGAAATCACGTCTTAAAAAGCCTGCGTCTGTATATATTAATAATTAGTACTTAGTTATTTATATATACGGAAGCAGGTTCTCAAACTAACTCCCAGGCTGGTGTTTACGCTGCCTTTTTACGTGGTCTCTTCTTCCTGACAACATTGGCAGGATCATAACCACCCAGCTTTTTCATCACCGCCAGCGGTATCTTGCTGATGGTGTGCCCAGCTTCCTGACAGTAGCCACGGAAGATAAGCAACATGCTGCCACCAGGGTTGATGTTCACCTCCACCAGCCCAAGTTCAACATCCGGCTCAACGAACGCCACGCGGCCGCCAGACAAGATGACGGTTTCGTTGGCGCATTCAGTCGCACGCTCGTACCACTGCGTATCGAGGGATTGTGGTATCAGCATGACCGTCGTCACTCCATGCGCCTGTTCGCGAATGGCTGCGTCTATCCAGGGGGTGATTTTGGAGTAGGGCGGGTTAAGGAACGCCACAGTGCCAGGTTCTCCCCAACTGCACTTGAGCGCATCACGCTCAACACCGATAAAGTTCGGCAGGAGAGCATTATCTTTGTTGCAGGCGACGTCCACATCGAACTTTACGCCTATGTAACGTTGGATGGCGACAAACAACCACTGCGGTGTGCGCCAAAGGTCGCGAAGAGAGGCATCACGCTCTCGCTTTTTGATTTTTTCGGCTGCGATCATTACTCTGCCCTGATAGGTAAATACTTACCTATTTTTTCATTTAATCCAACGGATAGCAAACAAAGAAGAACGCGCCAGATTCGCAAACGGGAAGCTCTCTGGCGCGTTTTATCGATGCTGGGTATGCAATTAGCTTACCCAGCATCCTAAATCTCTCAGGGGGCTTTAGATCGGGTTGGGGAACATCATCCAATGGAATACTCCGCTATGAATTTTTTGACGATCGGCGACTCTTTATTAAGGGTTAGATTTCCACCTTCCCTGGTGGCAATGCCAGTGGCCGGAAACACAGCCATCATCTGGCCAGCCTGAGTCGAAGCCGTGTTGAGTGGGTATGGTTTCTCCGGGTTGCTCATTAGCGCCAGTTTAATGCTATTGCTGGTCGCCGTGTTCGCGTCAAGGATATGGCGCATTGCGATTACCGTGTAGACGCTGATTTCAGGGCCACCACTAAACCAGTTCAGCAGGTTTAAGATCTTGTCTTTCGCTTTGACTGGCGCCCCTTCAAATGCGGCAGTAAAGCTCTCACTTTCCAGACCGGCTGTCGCATAGAACGATTCGTCCTTACCTTCCAGCGTGAAGCGAGGTTTGGCCGGAGCACGCTCTGATTTTGCCTTCTGGCGTTTTGGCTGCTCTTCTTCAGGTTTAGTCTCTGACGCCACTGAAGGTAAAGGAGTTGGATCTGTATCGGTAGTCTCAGTACTTTGAGCGTCAAGTTCAGGCGTTGGCTCGTTCACTATCTCCGCAATAAGATCACGCTCTGGTTCCTCAATCTTCACTGATTCGTGCTCAATCTCAAGCGCTTCCAGAACGCTACTCAGATCTCCGGTAGAGCTGGCATTCATGACTTCATCCGCCACCGCCTCGACTGGTTTTGAGATTGCATCATCCAGACCAGAGAGAAGATCGTCGATCTCGTCGACACCGCTCATTTTCGCAGCTTTCTGAACTGGTTCGTCGAGAGATTGCAGCATTGCAGTCAGTTCATCCAGGTCATCGTTTTTAACAGTGTTGGTAACTGCACTCATTTTTAACTCCTTATGTTTTCGTTGGTGCGTTTCCGCGTTTTGGTTGAGCGTATTCTGGCAAAACCTATCAGGCAAAAAACAAATAAATTCAGGTCATTACAGGAGATTTAGCTCACGCTTTTGAAGATTTTTTTCATACAAATCTCATATGTTTTTCCAAATGTAAAAGCAGCAGCTATGATAAGAGGCTTCTGCTAAAGGAGTGATTAATGTGAACATTGATGTAAATGCCATTTTGAACGATGCAGTCAAAGATATGCCCGTTGCTAACATCATCGTGATAGGAAAGACTGGTGTAGGGAAAAGTTCTCTCATTAATAGTGTATTTCGTGGAGACTTTGCGAGAACTGGAGTAGGGCGCCCTGTAACAGAAAATATAAAAGTAATTAAGAAAGAAGGCGTCCCATTACAAATCATTGATACTCAGGGACTTGAAGTTGCTGATTATGATAAAACAAGATTAAAAATTGAAAACTATATAAATGAAAATAACAATAGTGAAAAATCAGAGAATTATGTCCATCTCGCTTGGCTATGTATTAATGACACTGGTCAACGTTATGAAAACGCTGAATTAGATATTGCTAAGTTCCTGATAAATAAAGGAATACCAGTCATAGTAGTACTAACAAAAACAAACAATTTCACAAATAATGAATTTGCGAAAGAGGTTGAGGGTGCATTTAAAAACTATAGCCATTCCGTATGTCTGACTCGTGCGATTGAAGAAACGATTTATGATGAAGATGAACCAGATGAGATCATAGGGAAAAGAAAGGTTAGAGGCATAGATGATTTAATCCAAACATCGTATGAGGTTATTCCAGAAGCACAAAAAAAGGCATTTTCCAATGCTCTTTCAATTAAAAATAAGAAAGCATTGGATATAAAAAAAGAACAAGCCAGTAAAGAAGTTATTGCCGCAACAGCCCTCGCAGCTGCGGCCGCAGCAACCCCAGTCCCATTTTCAGATGCATTTACCTTAGTGCCAATTCAAGTCGCAATGATTGCAAAAATCAGTTACACCTTTGGAATGGATGTATCTAAAGCGGCATTAACAACAATGGTAACGTCTTTAATAGGTGCTGGTGGTGCAGTTTTTGTAGGACGAACAATTGTCACAGGGCTATTAAAGATGATACCTGGTGTAGGAAGCCTCGTTGGAGGGGCAATATCTGCAACAACGGCAAGTGCAATCACAAAAGTTCTAGGCGATACATACGTTCTGGTTCTGTACAAGCTCGCAACAGAGTCTAAAACCGGAGAAATTGATTTTGAAATGGCAGCCAAGTTACTGAAGGCAAAAGTTTCATTCTAAAAAGTTAAACGGTGCAATTTATTGCACCGTTCATTAAATTAAAAATCGAAAAAACCATATTTTTCCCGAGCTTTGAAAAAACATTGCATCATCAGCTCAGTATCGTAGAGAGCACTGTGGGCTTTCTCCAAGTCGTATGTGAACCCTAATGAGAACGCCAGTTCTTCTAGGCGTGGACGCTTCCCATCTTCGGTAGCCCACAACCCATCTAACATAGTGTCTACGAGGGGGATATCTGGCAATTTCACCCCATAACTGCCGAACTCGTGGCGAATGAACGGAAGGTCAAAAGCCTCTCCGTTATGGGCGACTAACGCGCTACATGCGCCCATGTACGCAGCAATCTTGCCTGCGTGGTCAGCCAGTAGCGGTTCCGTCGCCAGATCTTCCAGTGAAATGCCATGCACCGCCTGCGCCTTCGGATCGATACTGCGACGCGGGTTGAAGCGCATCTCAAGGCTGTCGATGTGCTTCTGGGTTTCCAGTTCATAACGGGTTATCGCGATTTCGATAATTTTGTGGCCGGATGTGAAGTCCAGCCCTGTGGACTCAATATCGACGCCACCGACAATCGTGGTCATTGGTACTCCTTACAGCTTCTTCGCGCCTTTCAGCAGTGCGCCACGCACAAACTGAGCAGCCTTTTTCAGTGCGTCCTCGCCACTTTCGCAGACGACCGGCTCGTGCCATTCGCCCGTTGATGTGTTGAGGATCTGGATTTGATTGGTCTCCAGGCAAACGGATACGAACAGAACCGTACCGCCTGAGAGTTTGAGGTGCATAGGAAACAGAGGGCGCTTGGTGCCGCCATTGAACTGCGACATCGCCACATTGATGGCTTCGCCAACCTCTTCCCCAACAAGCCCTTGAACGGACTCAAACACTGCGCGGATAGCCAGACGTGCTTCACGTTCACTCATCAAAGAGCGGGATTGTTCGTCAGCAATGCGGATCAGTGCTTCAATCGCTTTACGATCTAATTCATCCGAGAGGGGAAGTTCGTCTATCATTCTGTTTTTCCTCGATTCATTTCGCGTGTCTTATTGTCACACTGCCCAACAGGGGAGCAACATTCAGTGGAAGGTCACTCGTCCTGTTATACGGCGCTCGATGTTTTCAGCGGCTCTGTCCAGCACTCGCAATACCGATCTGGCTCGCGCTTCAACCGTGCGGCACTTTTCAGAGATAACGAACACCTGCAGATCGCCGGTTTGGGGAAGCGTGTTGATTTTTGTCAGCTCACCGCACATAAGTGCATCGATGCGAGCAACATAGAGACGGTCAAGCGATCCTCGCTGGGGACGCGCGAGATCTTTGCTGGAAAGCTCAACGCCCGGGCGAAGACCCGCGATAGCATTGAAGTTGGAAATGGCCGCTTTGTGGCAAAACTGCTCAATGTCGAGAGCCAGCTCGATGCAGCGGTCTTCGTTGGTCTGGCCGACCAGGTCAAGCGTATAAGCCATGACATCGGCTGGCGTGCGGTCGATAACAAAACCTTCAACGCCGCGGGTGATCATCTCGATGTGTCTGGCAATCTCCATCTGAACCTGAAGACGTTCGTAAAGAGGGAAACGCTCGCCAACCTTCACCCCCAGACTGCTCATCAGCTTGCCAACGCCGGCATCCACATACGGAATGCCATAATGCGCATCGATGTACCTTGCCAGGGTTGTTTTTCCACTGCCCTGTGCGCCAGTGATTCCAATCCGGTAATCCATTACGACCTTCTGTATACGATCTGCAAAAAGCCAGGCTCATCCTCATTTGCACGTTGGGTATAAGCCGTTTCGACTGGTACGAACCCTAAAGAACGCATCATTGGCGCCGGGAAGAACGCATCCGCGCCCGGCACATCCACGCCAATATGCGACAGCCAAATCTCTTCTACGTGTGGCATAAAGAGCGAGTAAACCTGCCCGCCACCAATCACCCAGACCGGATCTGGTAGTCTCAAAACGTCATCGATGCCAGCGGGGTAGAACCCATTGGGGGTATAGCCACGAGAGCGCGTCAAAACGAGGTTATGGCGCTCTGGCAGCGGGCGCTTGAGACTTTCCATCGTCTTACGTCCCATCACGACAGTGGCGTTTTTGGTGAGTTGTTTGAACAGTTTCAGATCGGTCGGGCAACGCCAGGGAAGTTCGTTGCCAATGCCGATTTCATAGTTGCGGCCGACAGCTGCAATCATCTTCATTGGCTTACCTCATAGATGGTTGGTCGCTGGTGAGAATCTGCCAGCGCAGAACGCAGACGCGGATCATGAACCAGTGCGGCGATAAGTAAGTCGCCTTTGTGCTCTGCCAGCGTGCGCTTGATATGGGTTTCAAAACTGACACCGCGCGGAACCAGGTGGAGCCAGTCATAATCAATGCCGAAGTCCTTCAGCCAGCGTTTGGTTGGGCCTTCAAGCGCTTCCTGACGACTACTGATAAGCACCACTTCAGCACCGGAGCGAGCAAAACCACGCAACATGCGGCTGGTGGGAAAGATGAGTTCATCACCGGCAATGAGAGCGCCTGCATCCGCATCAGACACTGCTTTGCGATGGCTGGCTCTCGCCAGCACACCTTCAATTTCACACAACACATACATCCCTCTGGCCATATCACACCGCCACTGGAACCTTGATCCACGGAAGAGGGCTGTAGCCGCACACCTGCACACCTTCCCATTTGAAGTCGTCCAGTTCGGCCCATTCATGCGGGAAGATGACAACAGGGTCGGACTCTTTGGGCGGCTCGCGCTTCATCAGTTCCTCAACGCCTTCCATGTGGTTGTCGTAGAGATGAACGTCAAAGCCAAAATGCACGAATGCGCCAGCCATGTGGCCGGTGATCTTCGCTAGGAAGTGGGAGAGAATGCCGTAACCGGCGATGTTGAACGGCATACCAACAAAGGTATCGACGCTGCGCTGCACCAGGCATGAGTTCAGGATTCGTTTCGGGATGCCCAGCTCGTCCAGCAGGTTCTCTGTAACGCCGCCATCTCTTTCCAGAAGACACAGCATCTGGGTGTAAATGGACTCGTGGCCGTGGCGGTTGTGCTGGATGCCAATGTCGGTGGCCATCGTCAGTCGGGTCTCAAAGTCCAGCTCACGACTCCACAGTGAGAACACGAAATGGCATGGCGGCAGCTTCATATCTTCCAGCTCGCCAACATTCCAGGCATTCAGCAGGATGCGACGATCTGTCGGGTTGGTGCGAAGCGTGTGAACGATACGCTGTAGCTGGTCGATTTCACGGGACAACACAACGCGATCTTCGCTTACGCCCAGATACCCCTCGACCTTGTACCCGCGCTCACGGAACGTGTCGATTTTGCTCAAATACTCGCTATGGCTCACGATGCGGGTGTCTTCCCACCGACGCCATTGCTTGCCATAGACCGGGCCTAAATCGCCATTTTCATCAGCCCAGGCATCCCAGATTTTGACGCCATTGTCTTTCAGGAACTGGATGTTGCCCGTTCCTTTGAGATACCACTCCAGCTCAACCAGTAACGGCTTCAGATTGACGGCTTTTCCGGAGATAAGTGGAACAGAGCCGCCCGTCAGCATGTAGAAGGAAGGGACATAAGAAACACTTTTTGTGCCGGTTCCGGTGCGATCGCCCGCGTGAACGCCAGTGTTGAGCACTGTTTCAACCACTTTGGCATACGAACCACTGGCAAACTGACCGTTCGTAAAGTCTCGATTCAGTAGGATAGACAAAATCAACCTCACACAAGATAGGTAAGTACATACATATTATTTTATACAAGTTTATCTATCAGAAGTGTGTAAGGCTAGGAGGGGAGTAAAAAAAATGGTGGCTCTTAGGCCACCATTGCAATGAGCAATTAAGAACTTGGACAATAAAAACACGCCCAGGCAATATATAATGATAAGTGGATACTTACAATTATTTTTTTACCATCTCGTAAAGAGATGAGGATTTCGCCTTCTCAACAAAGCGAGTCAGATCCACATCGCTGTAGGTTGGGGATTTGAGGATCTTGCCATCAGAAATTCTGAATCCAATCATCATGTCAGTCCCTTCAGCATGGCGGAAGCCCATGTCTTCCTTGTCGTATTTGCAATTCTCTACCGCCACACGACGCTCTTCGGCGTCAGCCGGCCACAGCTTGGTCATGTTGGAACGGTGGATTTCTGCCACCAGCTCAACAATATCGATACCGAGAAAATCAGCCAGGCGGTAGGTCATCATGCAGGCAACGTAGATTTTGTTCATCACGCGGCGCAGCTCCTGCACCAATTCGGAATCGCTTATCGGCTTCGCTTCGAGTTTGTCAGCCAGCGCATTCAGCATTAATGCAGCTTCTTTTGCTTCTTCAAACGGGATGGCCATATCGTCAAAGACCGTGTTGCCCGGAACCATGATGGTGTGGATGAAGCGATCAACACTCTGCTCTTGGGTGTAGTAACTCATGCCCGTAGAGATGCCGCCTTTGATGGCCACCATTGTGCCGACGCCCACGTAAAGGAAGTCCGCCATCGCGTCCAGCAGCGCCGTCATATCCCCATTTTTGGCTGCCGGGATGCCCTCGGTAACAGCTTCTTCGTGGATCAGCTTGGCACGCAGACGCAGTAATGCCGGATCTGGAATGGCACGGCGTGGGTGCTGAAACAGTGTGTGGAACTGGTCAACCATCAAGTAGATGCTTTCCGTTGCCTTGCCAAAACCAGGATTCAACTCGTAAGGCTCTGGCTTAAATCCCACGAGTTTGTCTGCGGCAAGTTTCAGATGATCGGTCAGTTTCGTAAATTTCATGTCTTCTTTCTTTCCTTTGGACTTCATTTGATGCGTCAATTGTGACCCAGCAGCGCCAGGTCACAAAGTGGTTAAAATCGGCTTAAAGGTCTGCGAACTGGCTCAGGCCGGTGCGATCGACGGCGGAGTCAATCTGGCCGACGAGGTAGTTGCTTTGTTCAGCTTCCTGCGGAGCGATCTGCAGGGTGTCTGACAGCAGCCATTTGTTCATCCATACCAGTGGATCGTCTTTGATTTCCGGGAACAGCGGTCGCAGCCCAAGACGACGCATTGCCAGGTTGGTGCGGTATTTCACATAGCTTTTGAGGATGTCGGCATTCAAGCCAATCATTGAGCCGTCTTTAAACAGATAGTCAGCCCAGCGCATTTCCTGCCCGGCCACGTCCATCATGGTCTGATAGATGAAGCTCTCTTCTTCTGCGGCAATCATCTTCCACATCAGACCTTCACGACCGGTACGCATAAAGCGGATCATGCGTTCAGTACCTTCGCAATGCAGAGCCTCGTCGCGCGCGATGAAGCGCATGATCTTTGTGTTGCCCTCCAGCAGCTTCCGCTCACCAAAGGCGAACGTACACGCAAAGCTCACGTAGAAGCGAATCGCCTCCAGTGCATTCACCGACACCAGTGTTCGGAACAGCTGGCGCTGGAGAGGGTAGGGCTTGCCATCAAACTCGCTGACATACAGCCGTTCAAATTCGTCTTCGCCAAGATGCTGGCGAGCGCAGGTCATTTCGTACAGTCTGTCATATTCGCTTGAGATGCTTACAGCCCGGCTGATGATCTCTTCGTCCGTGACGATGCCGTCGAAAACGATGCTCGGGTCATCCACCATACCGCGGATAATGTGGGTATAGCTGCGGCTGTGAATCGTCTCAGAGAACGACCAGGTCTCAACCCATGTCTCCAGCTCAGGAATGGAGATCAGCGGCAGTAGTGTTGCGTTTGGACTGCGACCCTGAACGGAATCCAACAGCGTCTGGTAACGCAGGTTGCTCAGAAAAATATGGCGTTCGTGCTCTTGCAGCTTGGTATTGAAGTCGATGCGGTCAGTGGTAATGTCGACTTCTTCAGGGCGCCAGAAGAACGAGAGTTGTTTCTCAATCAGCTTTTCGAAGTCACGGTACTTTTGCTGATCGTAGCGTGCTACGTTGACAGACTGGCCGAGGAACATAGGTTCCTTCGTTGCGTCGTTAGCGCCCAAACGGAAAGTAGAATAAGTCATGTATTTCCCTCTGAATGTTATCGAGTGGCTTTAAACAAATTGTTATCTTATTGGTTTAAACAAGGTACTCAACTCAATGAAAAGGTGGGGATTTCTCCCCACACTCATCAGATTTTGCACGCGCCATCGCACTCATCTTCTGGCTCAACAACCTCCGCAACTGAAGGTTCGGACACCTGATCGTCGTCGTCACGCTTACCAGCGCCATCACGCGTGTTGTGGTAATAAAGCGTCTTCACACCTTGCTGATACGCAAACAGCAGATCTTCCAGCAGCTTCATCATTGGAACCTTGTCGCCAGGGAAGCGAGTCGGGTCGTAGTTGGTGTTCGCAGAGATGGCCTGATCGAAGAACTTCTGAATGATGGCCACCTTAGTCAGATAGCCGCGGTTATCCGGCATATCCCACAGGTACTCGTACTGGTCTTTCAGTTGCGCGAAGTCCGGAACGACCATCTTCACGATGCCGTCTTTGGAAGACTTCACGGACACCGGGCCGCGGGGCGGCTCAATACCATTTGTGGAGTTGGTGATCTGGCTGGACGTCTCACACGGCATTTGAGCGGTCAGAGTGGAGTTACGCAGACCATGCTCACGGATACGGCCACGCAGCTCTTCCCACGGCATTTTCAGCTCGAAAGAGGTCTCCGGGTTGGTATCCAGTGTTTTGCGATAGTGGTCGACTGGCAGCTGGCTCTGTGCGTATTTGGTGTGGGAGAACCAGTCACATGCACCCTTCGCTTCGGCCAGTCGGCAGCTCGCATCGAGCAAGTAGTACTGAATGGCTTCGAAGGTCTCATGCACCAGCTGGTTGCCTGCAGCGTCAGAGTAGTTAAAACCGTTCTTCGCCAGATAGTAGGCAAAGTTTGTCACGCCAATACCCAGACTACGACGAGCTTTAGCCGGGATTTCTGCAGCAGCCATCGGGTAGTCCTGATAGTCGAGCAGAGAGTCCAGTGCCGCCACAGCGTAAAACGCCACGTCTTTCAGTGAGTCCAGCGTGCGGATCGCGCCCAGGTTGAACGCAGACAGAGTGCAAAGCGCGATTTCCCCGTTCGGATCGTCAGTGAACGCCAGTGGCTTGGTCGGTAGCGTGATCTCCATACAGAGATTGGACTGGTGTACCGGTGCAATTTCCGGAACGAATGCGCCGTGATCGTTCATGTGGTCGACGTTGGCAATGTAAACGCGACCAGTAGAGGCACGCTCCTGCATCAGCGTAGAGAACAGGTCGACGGCCGGGATAGATTTCTTACGAATGCTCTCGTCGGCTTCGTACTTCAGGTACAGCTCTTCGAACTTGTCCTGATCAACAAAGAACGCGTCGTACAGGCCCGGCACATCGTGTGGGCTGAACAGCGTAATATTTTCGTTGCGCACCAGGCGGCGATACATCAGACGGTTAATCATCACGCCATAGTCGAGATGACGAACGCGGTTCTCTTCAATGCCACGGTTGTTTTTCAGTACCAGCAGACTTTCAACTTCCAAGTGCCAGATCGGATAGAACGCTGTAGCAGCGCCGCCGCGAACACCGCCCTGAGAGCAGGATTTCACAGCTGTCTGGAAGTGTTTCAGGAATGGAATAACGCCAGTGTGGGTGGCCTCGCCATTGCGGATCTCACTTCCCAGCGCACGCAGACGCCCAAAGCCAATACCAATGCCCGCGCGACGTGACACGTAGTCAATGATTGCGGAAGACGCAGCGCTAATCCCTTTCAGACTATCAGCTGCTTCAATCAGCACGCAGCTGGAGAACTGGCGAGTAGGGGTGCGCACGCCGGCCATAATTGGCGTTGGCAGAGACAGCTTGAATGTACTGGTCACATCGTAGAAGCCTTTGACCATCTCCAGACGCGTCTTACCGGCGCAGCCATCTTCCCAATTCTGGAACAGGCACATGCCGACCAGCATGTAGAGTTGCTGTGGCCCTTCGTAGATAGCGCCAGTTACTCGGTTTTGAACGAGATACTTGCTCGCCAGCTGCACGGTGGCGGCATAGCCGAAGTATTCGTCGCGCTTAGGCTTGATGTACACGCCCAGCTCGGCAATTTCTTCCTGAGAGTAGTACTTGAGAAGGTCTTCATCGTAAACGCCACGACTGACGTTGCTGACGATGTGATTGTAGAAATTCGGGTAGTCATACTGGCCGAAGGCGTCCTTGCGGATCTTGAACAGGCTCAGTCGCGCGGCAACCTGCGAGTAGTTCGGGGTTTCCGGAGAGATCAGATCGGCAGCGGACTTCACCAGCGCTTCATGCAGCTGGCAGGTGGTCATTCCGTCGAAAATGCTGGCAGCGGCGCCCATAGCGACAGCAGACGCGCTAACGTTGCGAATGTTTTCGACTCCCCACATCACAACGCGGTTGTATTTTTCCTCTGACAACGGCTCTGTGGAACCGTTACGTTTTACGATGCTTATCATGTATCACCCAATAAAAAAGGCCACTAAATATAGTGGCCTCATGTTAATAGATAAGCACCTACCTATCAATTACCGACTTATAAAATTCCTGCAAGAACATCGCGAACCTGACGGAATTGATCAGTTTGCATACCGGTGTAAATCGACGCGACAGCGTCCGCAAGGTGCTCGTTTTTATTCACCAGCACTTCCTTACCAGATTGCTTCCGGCGCAACCACGGGGCGTTTGGCTGCTTCTGCGTAGCCCACTGAATGATCTCTTCCTTCGACGTGGTCAGCTTATTCCCGACATAGTGCTTAATCTCGTTTGGCGTGACCTGTATCAGTGGCTTATCCACGCACGCCAGTACGCCAATGCAGATGCCGTATGAGGTTTGTGCGCGACTGGACTGGCTACCAACCGGCAACTCGCAAAACACCATATGAGCCTGCTCGATTATGGGCTTGGCGGTACGCCAGATTTCGTTAGCGCGGCGCAGATCGTCGCTGTTTACGCGAACCGTCTTCTTGTTGCCACCAGCTTTGGTTTCCACCAATGTCAGGCCATGAATGTCCAGCTTATCCGTTTCCAGATCCAGCGTGCCAATCGCCAGGCCAAAATTGCTCATTGAAGGGTCGACGCCGACCACACGAATGGTTTTACTCATTTTTGGTCTCCTTACCACGTAGCCCAGGTTGGGCATTCCAATAGTTTCTGTTCAAGTGTCTTCTCCGGCTCGCGAGTTGGCGGCTTCGGAATGTCGCTAACAACATGAATGCTATCGTTGGTTAGAACGCCTGCAGCAATATCTGCATCAATCATGCTCTGGCCGATGAAATGCCGCATGATGTCGATCAGATGGCGTGCAGTCGTTTCATTCGCGCTGAATACATGGGGGAGAAGAACTTCAATAACCGCTACTTCACATCCCTCCTCGTATAAGCAGAGTTTCGCCCGCTTTGAAATTGGCGCGTGTCGGTCATAGTCAACAGAGAAGCTGGCGAAAGCAGCACCAGGCATTGCAACGTGATCCGCGCGTGCGTTAGCGTGTCGAATCAGATTAGTGAATGCGGTGCTGATGTGCGTCTCCATCGCATTGAAGAGCGCATTTTCTTGGATGTTCAGCGTTCCGGTTTCAGGAATCACAACGAACCCCGGCCCAGAATGTGGGAGATATCCACCTTCCGTAAATGGATTAATAAGGATCGGCGCAGTGCTTCCTGACGGCAGCATAGACAAACTCGGCATCAACGGAGTCGATGACAACAGACTGGTTAATACCGAGAACTGGTCGTCATTGATGTTTTCGTTTTTCCACAAAAGTGCAGGCGCAGCTGCTTTTGCCGTATGGTGGTTTATCAGCTTTATAGACTGCATCACGGCAAACATCTGCAAAAACTGCGTTCGGCTCAAGTTAAACGACATAGCTGCGACCCTCTTTGACTTCGACTGTGATGGTTTCCCGGAACCACGATTTCATCTCTTTGTGGGAAATGATCATCACTGTGCCGCGTTCACGCGCTTTGGCTTCCAGAATCCCCATGAGACGCTCCAGACCGGCAGTGTCGAGCGCGTCGTCAATTTCATCCCCGATAAACAGCTCGATATTCTTACTGGCGCGACTGGCAACCAGATCCTGCAAAGCAAGAGAGCACGCAATGCGTACCTTACGCTTCTCGCCACCAGACAACGTCTGGAAGGATTTGCTGGAGCCTGTTTTGGTTACGCTGATATTGAATTTGTCGCGATACTCGCCTTTCTTCGTTGTCTCCATTGTCGACCATTCGGCAACGATATTGCCGTCCGACAGCGTGTTGAGATACTCCGCAGTCCTGATGTTCAGGAAAGGCGTAACAGAAGTCAGGATGTGTGAACGCACGCCAGATGGGGAGTAAACCTGGCGAGCTTTCTCCAGCAACAGAGCCTGTTCCTGAATGCTTTTTAACTCTTTTTTAAGTACTGCATGATTAGATTTATTGGCAGCCAGGTTGTCTTCATGGCGCTTAATGACAGCCAGAAATGGGTTTACCTCTGCCATGATGCGATTCACGTCAGTACGCGCCCGCGCCACCATCGCTTCGACGGCCACAACTTCACGTTCGCGATGACGCAGCGCACTTAGCTCATTGGTCAGGCGTTCGATTCTGGCGATGATTTCTGAGACGTCGGGTGTGGCCGCGACCAGTGCAGACTCGATGCCGAGCGCTTTCTCAAGACGAGCTTTGTGTTGAGCCACTGCCGCTGCTGATGCCTGCGCCTGGCCGATCTCATTACGCGCTTGTTCAATGAAACTCTCCTTCACGGTGGACAAATCTTCTTCGCAGTAGGGCTTTCCGCACGTAACACAAGGTGCTCCGACCTTTGTGTTGACCTCTTCTGCTTTGCTTTTAAACGAGCGAGCACGGTTCATGGACTCGTTCTGTGCCGCTTCTGAAGTGCGGATGCTTGAGCGGATCTCCGTAATCGCACCGCGCACCTTCAGCAGTTTGGCGTCATGCTCTTCTTTGGAGGCCAGCTTGCTGCGTTCGCCAGCAATCGCGTTTTCCGTATCCCGGATCTGTTCCGGCAGCGAGCGAATTTCCATCACGACTTCGGACAGCGTTACCTCCGCGCCAGCCAAATCGACGCGGGCCTTGTCCAGACGTTCGCCGCGATCGCGTTCCCAACTATCAGAGGACGCTTTGGCCGCCTCAATCTCTGACTGCGCGGTCTCGATAAGCGTGAGACAGGCGTCCATTTTGGATTTGGTAACATCCATGCGTGCGGCAGCTGCATTAGCACGCTCGCGAGCAATGGCATAGGCTCGCGTTAACCGGTCGACGCCAGCGGCTTCTTCAACGATGGTTTTGAGGTTCTTGTCGGACATACCCGGCAGATCTGGCATTGCTTCCTGACTGGCGTAGATGGACGCCATGAACACCTCTTTCGATGCACCAATCAGGCGTTCAACGAACTCCTGCGTCAGTGTGTCTTTGCCTTTGGTCATATCACCGTCTTCGCCACGGACGATCAGCCGGTTCTTGAACTCTTTGTGTTTGCGGTGGCGAATGATGGCGTAACGCTTTCCTTCATCCTCAACAGTCACCATCACGCGACAGTTTTTCTCGTGGCCTGTAGAGAGCACGTCGTCACCTTTGACGCCATGCGCAGTTTCGCCATACAGACACCACATCAGGCTGTTCATCAAAGTCGATTTGCCCGCGCCATTGCTGGCAGCGGAAGAGTCGCCACTGTTAACACCCTGAATGAGCACCAGACCGCGTTGGTCTAACTCAACTTCGGCGCTGGCTAACGCCATGAAGTTCTCAACCTGGAGCTTTAGAAATTTCATACAATGCCTCTAACTTTTTGATTCAAATGCTGGCCTTTTCGCAGTTGAAACTCCGTGTGGGCTGGGAAAGATCGGCGTTTCAGTACGCCTTGTTTGCTCAGTCTTCCCAGATAAAACGCCACAGGGTTTCCGTTGGGTGGGTAGGGCTTGTGGAACATCACCGTCTGGCCTCGTTCAAGTCTTTTCATCGTGGAGATGAAGTCCCGAAAGCTCCCAGAATGGCTCGTACTCACATTGCCTCCGCACTCTCCGCTTCGGTCAGGATCTCCTGACACAGCATGTCCAGCTTGCTCAGGTCGAAGCCGCCGTCAGTGTCGTGAACAATCTTGCAGTACGCCGCGACGGACTCGCCCAGGCTGTCTATTTTGCTGGTCTCCGCAGTACTGGCAGTGCCTTCCATCATCGATGCCTTGCGGATGAAGTTGCAGACGACACCCTTCGCGCCCATTGTTTTCAGGACGTTCTGGATTTTGATGCCTTCTTCATCGCTCTCCACAACGGCACGGAAGCGCACGTAGTTACCGCGAATTTGGTCGTCTTCCACATCGTCCTCAAGGTTGACGAACTTGGGTGCGGAGGTTTCGTGGTGGGTGAATGTGCCGTCAGGGTTGACGATCATGAAGCCAGCCAGCGAACCAACATCGCCCCAATTCTGGTGCGTCAGCGCCCCGATGCTAACCACTCCAGGCAGCACTTCTTTGTGGTTGTGGTAGTGTCCGGACAGCAACAAACGGAAGCCGATATCTTTCAGTTCCTGTGCGTCGATGCCGACATCTGGCATGGTGGGGATCGCTTTGTTGATCGAGGTATGCACAACGACATCGTGATTGTCGCCATCCAGCCCGGAACGCAGTGTTTTGAGGTCGCTGATAAGCTCTGCGTGATTATTGCGCCAGCTAATCAGGTGGACGGTTACGTCGCCCATTTTGATGGAGTGAGGACGTTTGCCGCAGACGATTTCCACACCGATTGAGCGCAGAGAGGCAGCTGCGTTGGCGCTGTATACGGAATCGTTGGTTTCGAGGTCGTGGTTGCCGGCCAGCATAACCACTTCGAGGCCCAACTCTTTGACGATCCACTCGTAAGTTTCTGTCACGAAATGCAGGACGGAAGGCGATATAGCACCACGAACATGGAAAGTATCACCAGCCACCAGCATGTGCTTGCAGCCCGCAGCTTTCATGGCTTTGGCAGCTTCTTTCGTGGCGTCCAGTTGGATCTCCAGTCGAGAGTTCAGCCCGTCAGCGTTTGTTGTCGCAAAAGCATCCCAACGATGATAATGGGGATCTGATATCACCCCGTATGGCAATGTCATGTGTCTTTTCCTTTGTGGTTATTTTGATACAGATGTTAAGCGTGTTTGAGAGGCGAACAACCCAGACAACACGGCACAGAAGAAAATCTACAGGCACATGATTATGACAAAATATATAAGTAAATACCTACTTATTTTTATGGTGGTGACAATATCTCAACCGTATGGGGGGCTTATTACTTCGGATCGCGAAACAGCATCTGCGTGCCTTTGGGGGACGTGTCGAAAAGGTGAAAACCTCTGCGTTTTAGCATGTCGGCCATTTGCGAGGATTTGACATAGCACTTCGCCATCATCGGCTGGCTCGGGTTTGAATCGATCATGTCGGACAGCAGCATTGACCCATAGCCTTTCCCGCGTAGATCTTTGACGATACTGATGGCACGGAGTTCAAGTCGTGGCGCACCGGTTGGATCGAGTGCGGCACAGAACCAGATTAGCCCTGCTTTTTTGTCATCAGAACGGCGCAGCAGGATGTAGATAAAATGCCCCGAGTATTGACCCTGCTCGTTCGTCTTGATTGCCAGCCTGGTCTGCTTCTCAAAGGTTTTACAGCCCTTAGACGTGAGGATTTCTTCGTAGAAGTGACCTTTACGCGCGCCGTCTTCAAACTCACCCATGATAAATGGCATGTCTGCCACAGTTGCTGCCCTTGAATAAAATTCACTCATGTATTAATCCCTAAAGCTCTCAGTGTCTTTCTAAGACACCATATTTTATGCCCCGGTAAAACCATGAGTTTACGTTTAAAACGTCTCAGGGGGCTTCTGACGCGCTACGCTGATGTTTATTACCCCAGCTTTTGGACGAGGGTCGACAAGATTCAACTCTTCAGCACTGTGATACTCCGTATCGAACTCCCGATCGACATGGCGAATGTAGATGGCCGTGAGAAGGCTGTCGTCGTTCAGGAAGTGTCCGTAGGATTTGCGGATCACTTCGCCAACCTTCTCGATCTTCTCTCCACCCATGCAGAGATGGTTAAACCGGCTGTGTTTCCGCAGCATCTCATCCACCGGGCCTGAGTAGACCTTATCGACTCTCCCGAACCGGATGATATTTCCAGTATCAGCCTCAACCAGACAAACGAGCTTGCCAGGTTCGACCCGGTCTCGCCATGTTACACCAGAGCGGAGTGTGTTGAAGTAGGGAGCGTCTAATCCGATGATCGGTTTACGAAATGCCATCAGTGGCACGTAACGTATGCAACTATTCAGGTGGAAGTGCGCACCGGCGTCGTGGAGTTTGAGCCGGGTTTCGTTAATCGGGCACTTCGACGCAATGCCACACAGGTCGCAGAGCAACTTCTGTTTGTTCAGGCTAGTGTTCGATTCAATGGTGTAGGAGCCATCTTCAAGACGGCGAACCCAGCGCGTGCGTTTGAGATCCATAATTCTTATTCAAATAGTTTTGTCCTGGGCAACGATAACTGACAAGGCGCACCGATGTTTGCAAATGCCTGTTTTACTTATACCCATTATTCACAGGACCGATCCAATAATTAGATCCCCAGAGAGATCCTACAGAAGATCAAAAGAGATCCCCGATCGTCTCCAGCCGTTGCGGTTACTGGCCTGAGAGGGGGTTACTATCCACTATGGGGAGGAAAATAACCTCTGTAGAGAGCATAATAACCGCTATGAAGAGCAAAACAACCTCTCTGGAGAGTGGTCGGTATCCACTGTAGTGAGTAGGAGACATTGTCTTAACTGGATAACCCAGTGCCTGTATTTCTACGTCAGGTGGCTGATATTCATAGAGATGTTGGAATTTTTGCGTTCAGGCGTGTTTGTTTCGACCACACATCATCCCCAGAAGGGGAGTGATGGCTGGTTTTGCAATTACCTGATTTTTATACACAGGCCCGATCCAGTAATTCAGATCCCAAAGAGAAACAAAGAGACCCACAAAGACCCAAAAAGATCCCCGCACCCCGCAAACCGTTGTCCCACAGGGCCTTAGAGGTGATCGATATCCACTATAGAGAGAAGATCAGCCACTATGAAGAGCAAACCAACCACTGTAGAGAGTAGAAAAACCACTATAGGCGGTAGGATAACCGCTGTGATGAGTGCTACTATCCACTGTAATCAGCAAAGGCCACCAAAGCGGTCGAATAAAAAGAGACACTTGGAATGAGTGAAAACGGCAATAAAAACATAGCGATCGTTGAAGCATTCTCAGAAACAGACAAAAAGACCGGTGAAGTTGTTACGTTAGTTCCTAACACCAACAACACAGTTCAGCCTGTTGCTCTGATGCGTCTTGGTCTCTTCGTTCCGACGCTGAAATCGACCGCCAGGGGCAGAAAGGGGCAAATGGTCTCTATGGACGCCTCTGCTGAACTCAAACAGCTGTCTCTGGCCAAAGCCGAAGGGTACGAGGACATAAGGATCTCCGGCGTTCGTCTGGATATGGATAACGACTTCAAAACGTGGGTAGGCATCATCCACGCGTTCGCCAAGCACAAGGTTGTTGGCGACACCGTCACGTTACCGTTCGTCGAGTTCGTCAGGCTCTGTGGCATACCAACGGCCAGATCGTCCGCGAAGTTACGCAAGCGCCTGGACAGTTCTCTAACTCGTATTGCCACAAACACTATCTCATTCCGCAGTAAAGGCTCTGATGAGTATTACGTGACGCACCTTGTGCAGACAGCAAAGTACAGCACAAAGAACGACACGGTCTCGCTGCAGGCTGATCCTAAGATTTTCGAACTCTACCAGTTCGACAAAAAGGTTCTTCTGCAACTCCGGGCAATTAACGAACTCTCCAGAAAAGAATCCGCGCAGGCGCTCTACACCTTCATCGAAAGTTTGCCACCTGACCCGGCACCAATCTCGTTGGCTCGCTTACGCGCCAGACTTAACTTAACCAGCCGCACCATTACCCAGAACGCGACAGTCAGGAAGGCGATGGAGCAACTTCGGGAGATCGGCTATCTCGATTACACCGAAGTGAAGCGCGGCAGCTCGGTCTACTTCATCATCCACTATAGGCGGCCGAAGTTACGCCCGGCATTGCCACCAGCTAAAGCTGCGCCGGAAGAACCAGAAGAGCAGGAAGATAGCTTGCTTGGTGATGATCAGGAGGACATCATCGATGTTGTTCCTGAAGAAAAAGACGGTGAGATGGTCATGTTGAGCAAGGAAGAACTGGCGATTCTCGAAGAGCTACGCAAGGCAAAAGCTCGCAAATAGCCCAACCACTGTAGAGAGTAGAAAGGCTCACTATCCACTGTAGTGAGCCTTTTGTTTATCTGAAATCCGCTATCCACTGTAGTGAGTAACAACAACCGAAGAGTAACCACTGTAGGCAGTAGCGCTCAAATAACGAAATAAATGTTAGTGGTTACAAACCTAGATGAAACAAGGGCTGCGAGGTTAGTGGTCACTGGGTATCTTGTTAAATCCACTCTCTATAGTGGTTATCGTTGTTCCCGTCGTTATTGGCTATCCACTGTGGAGAGCAGAATCGGTTGGCCGTATTTACTAACCACTGTAGTGAGTAGATATCCGCTGAAAACAGTGAAGGTTTACTCTCCATAGTGGATACCCGCTGGAGAACGCATTCCATCACTCTCTATAGTGGTTGTTTGCTGCGGATGAACGCCTGTTTACTCCCTACAGTGGATAGCGACGTCGATAATCGCCACTTTACTCACTACAGTGGATACCGGATGTCACGGCAGGCGTTTTACTCACTACAGTGGTTATGGACCGGATACGCACGCGGTGAGCTGGCTACTCACCGCAGTGGTTAGGGTTATCAGTGGATTTTCTTCAGCAGACCCCAGAGTGTCCCGGCCTTCGTCGTGAGCTTACCTGTTTCCGGATCGTACATGCGCCATTCGCGACGCTGGTGGACAATGACACCGTCCTCACGTTCCAGTCGCTCCAGCACGCCGGGTTGCTTAAACCCTTTGGCACGCCAGTAGCCGCTTGTTTTTTCGATTTCCAGACCTGCCAGTGTAACCGCCATCAACCAACCTCCTTGCAGTCATCGAAAAGGTAGCTGGCGTTCTTCGCGTGAACGCCGTAGACATCACCTGATTTGTTGTAAACGAACTTATCTTCACCCACGCCAGACAGTTTGCCGTTACGTTTGGTGAGATAGGGGGAAGACAGGACGCGATCATCGCGCACAACATAAAACTGTTCGCCGCTGTCCACAACCATCGCGCCGTAGCTGGCTTTGATGACATTGCGGATCACGTCGTTCTTCACTTCGGCCACTGACATCTCACACTCATAGACGTGCGTGTCCGCGTAGACAGGGAGGGAGAGCAGCGCCAGAGCCAGGGCTATTTTCTTCATGCCACGACTCCTTTGATAACGCCGAATGCTGAGTCGAATACCAGCACTACGGCCAGCGCATTAACCATCGCACCATTAACAGGCGCCAGCGCTTTACGGATTGCTCCGGTGAAGATGCAATCGAGCACAAAAGCTATCGAGACAATAAGTAATAAAGTGTCTAATACAGTTTTCATGATAGGTAGATACTAACTTATATATTTTTTGCTGTAAATATCACTCAAAAGTGCTGATGCCTAAGATACGCTCAAGATGAGCCGCGTCTTCATCGCTTACCGGCATCGTGTCGTCGACGTACCAGCAACTACCGTTGTGCCAACAAACACCGTCATCATCGACATACACAGAATCCGCATCCATGCCTGTGTACTCAACGAGATTGCGCTCAATTGCCGCTTGAATTTCTTCATCGTTCAGCCCATCACACTTGACCATGAACAACGGGTAAACGTCATAGTCGGTGCTGGCTGAAATGCGAACCAAAATCTTCATGTGTTTTCTCCTTGTTGGTAAGTACTTATTTATATTAATGTGCGCCATGCGGCGCACAATCATTGTGTTCAGGCTGGTGGAAAGAACTTCTCCAGCGTGCGGTCGACAGCCTTATCAATGTGCATCAGATGCCAGACGACCATATCTTTGCTTCCCAGACCGCGGGTGTAGATCACGTCGAACTTACGCCAGGCGGCGTGAAACCAGTGCGGTGTATCATCAACCGGCAGATTCTCTCCAGCCTCCTTGAAGTACTTGAGCAGCATGGCCTGTTCAGCGGTGGGCGTCGGGCCAATCTCTTCCGCGTACATTCTGATGAAACGCTGCCAGTCGGCTTCATCTTCTGAAGGTTCCGGTGCGTTCATCTCTGCAATCGCCTCACGCAGCTGCGTCGCCCATTCTGGCTCCGGGAAGCCCTGGGCAATTTCGGTATCCACTACATCCAGCGCAGCGTTGGCCGCGTCATACAGTTTCTTCACGCTTTTTCTCCTGCATTAAAAGGAACACGGTCATTGCCGCTCTGAAAGGGTTAGGGTTCTGGATCAGATGTTGTGGCGTTGAGCTATCCACCGTTCTGTGGGTCGCTCTCCACTCGCCAGGCTGTCTGGCAGGGATTACGCCGATTCTGTGTCGGTAAATAATGTCCCACGCATCTTCCGGATCGTTACACCAGTCGAAGGTTCCGGCTCCGTTCGGGCCGA
The DNA here is from genome assembly GCF_001463265.1 of Citrobacter sp. 50677481. Lineage (NCBI taxonomy): Bacteria > Pseudomonadati > Pseudomonadota > Gammaproteobacteria > Enterobacterales > Enterobacteriaceae > Citrobacter > Citrobacter sp. 50677481. Next base: position 34,188 of record NZ_LNHZ01000047.1, on the reverse strand, counting down.
TGGCGACCACTGCTGTGTAATCGCCTTCCTGTGAGCCTTTCCAGCCATATTGTGAGATGAGCGGTCGATGGCCGGTGGCTTCCGCGACCAGGCAGTTAATCTCAAAGTCTGTCATCTCGCTGTAATTTTTCATTCCCGATCTCCTTCTCATCCGTTGCCGAACAACTATGTGGCGTTGTCACTTTGTACTTCTACGGATGGTAATTCCGTATTAGTAACCAATTTGTTTTCTTATTGGTGATAATACGGAAATAAAAAAGGCGTCCAAGTGGACGCCGTATCTTTGAAAAGGCTGTTACTTCAACGCGATAAACGGAGTATTGGCCCCTTCAGTCATGTACTGAGGCAACTGGCCATTCCATTTGTTGATGGCTTCCAGCTCCATGACGTTCGGATTCTGACGTAATGCTTCACCGCGCAACTTGATGGCATCAGCTTCTGCTTGAGCACGCTTGCGGATAGCGTCGGCTTCACCTTCGGCTTGTTCACGCAGCATGTTCGCTTCTGCCTTGCGCTGTTCAACTTCCTGCTGGCGCTGGAGCGTTTTCTGGTTCGCGGTCACTTTGGCATTGATAGATTCGATGACAGTGTCCGGGTAGTCTGGTTTGCCCACCCATGACAGGCTAATAACCTCAATACCTACCGGTGACATTTCTGCCTGAATGTCTTTCAGCGCATTGTCGAGCAGAGACGCCTTGCCACCGTCGATGAACGTGTCGGTAGTCATGCGGCTGGCCAGACGGTTCAGTGAGTCCGCAATCTTCTGGCGCAGATCAGTGTCGGTAATGTCATCAACACCTTTGCGATAGGTCTGGAATACGGTAGTTACTTTGTCGCGATTAACCAGATATGCCACACCAATTTTGTGGCCGATGGCTGTACCGTCGCTCATCTGGAATGTGAACGGCTCATCGTAGGTTTTCATCTGTTTGAAAGTGGGGAAGGTGTACAGTTCGGTATTCAGACCAGTCCACTGACGGCCAACGCCGACAACTTCACCGATACCTTTGTCTTCACCCAATTTGTTTACCTTAATGCCAACGTATCCCGGTTCCACGCGATCGCAGCCGGTCAGACCCATTGTGCAAATAGCAGCCAAAGCCACCGCCAGTAAACCTTTCTTCATTACTTACTTCTCCTTAGTTTTATTGAGTGAGTTGATATACCTGCGGCCAGCTTTTAACAAGGCAACCGGGAAGACTACAGCGATGGCAAGTCCGATAAATAAGGCCAGATCGCTTTTAGCTGAGATAAGCGATGGAACCAGTAAACCGTAGATAAAGCAGACTGATATCACCGCTGAAACAGCCATGAGATAACCCTTGATCATGTGTTTCCTTTTGTCGTTTTTGTGCAGAAATGATAAGTAAGTACTTATATATTTTCAAGTATAAAAAAGGCGTCCAACGGACGCCTTGTGATTACGCTTCTTCTGTCTCTGCTGGGGACGACTCTTTCGCTCGCCGTTCGTCTATCGCCTGGAGTGCTGCGATGATTTCCGGGAGTGGCTTCTCGCGGTACATCTCGACGATCTGCGATTTGGTGTACTTCTTATCGCCAATTTCCACACGCCCGCTGGCGTTCTTGGGCAGGTATCCTTCCTCCAGCATGTACTCAACTAGCGATTCGATGACGTCCAGCCCGCGAGTCGGGTCGAAGTAGAATTTCCATGAGCATTTGCCAAACGGAGGCGCGACTTTGTTTTTAATGCACTCGGCGCCAACGTCCTGTCCGATCTTCTCTTTGCCATCCTTCATGACGGATGCACCCAGACGGATGCGCACCGACGCGTAGAACTTCGGAGAGTCGCCACCCGGAGACGTCGTCGGATCGCCAAACATCACGCCAATTTTGGTACGCACCTGGTTCAAGAAGATGATGCACGCGTTGTACTTACGCGCCCAAAGCGCCAGAGTAGGGAAGTTCGCACTCGTCGCGCGCGCCAGCGCCGTGTTGTCGTTCATGTTCAGCTGATCTTTGTCCTTCGCAGTGCCTTCTGCCATCTTGTCGAACTTCTCAGCCTTCGAGTTCGGAACCATCGACGCCAGAGAGTCGGCAACGATGCAGATAGGGGCTGTTTCCGGGATAAGCTCTTCGTCGCGCACCAGCTTGAGGATTGTGCCGATCAGCTCGACGGAGTCTTCGAAGGTATCCGGCTGTTTGTAAACCCACTGGCCGTCATCTTCGTCGGCGTTCAGTCCGTTCGCTACCGCCAGACCAACGTCGAAACTGTTTTCGTGGTCAAGGAATACGGCCAGACCATCCTGTTTCTGTGCTGACACCATCGCAGCCGTCGCCAAAAAGGTTTTACCGGCGCTTGGTGGCCCGAAGACTTCAACGATACGCCCACACGGAAAACCACCGTTGTAACGTCCGGAAATGGCTTTGTTCAGTGGAGGGAAACCGGAGTCAATCCAGTGGGAGACCTTCTGGATCTCGTCATTGCTGCCGATTTTCTTTTTCAGCGCCAGTGCCAGTGCGGATTTGCCTTTTGCCATGATTAGGCTCCTTTTGATTCGTTGATTCGCTTCGAAGCAGCGGCTTCGTCAAACTTGATTGCGTCGTGGTTCAGGTGTTTGGCGACGCGAGCGATGATCTTCACGACCTGCTCGCTGACCAGCGCGAACTCACGCTCAGTAGCAGAAATGCCAGCAGCGCCCAGAATGTTCGGCAGCGCCACCACAGCGTGCTCGCCGTGGCAGAAGACAATCTCTTTAGCCAGCATGGTTGGCGTAGTTGCCCCGCCATTAATGATGGATTTCAGCATCAGCAGTACCTCTCAAATGGCAGAACAAACACTTCCAGATCTTCCAGAAACGACTGGAAGTTCAGCTCGTAACACATCTGTTCGAAGGCATTCATGTCGCGTGCGCCTTTAATCGACTCGATTTCGCTGGGTGGGAATTTTGTGTCGATAAGGTTCATCAGCATCATGTTGCGCTTAAAGGCTTCGAGCATCCGGTAGCCCGTCTTCTCGTTGAAGGCGTTCTTTGCCAGCTTGTTGAATGCCGTCTTATAGCGACCTTTGTTGATGACAATGGAGCCGTCGTTAATGCCGCGTACCATTGCGGCCACGCTTCCCCATTCATGAAGCAGCTCTTTCGCGCCACCATCACCAATGCCGCCGACGCCTTTGATGTTGTCCGAGTTATCGCCCTGCAACGCTTTCGCTTCCAGAAACGCGCGTGGTGTTGGCAGACCTGTCAGCTCTGCGAACTGTTCGAAGTTCACCTGCTTGTGCTTGGCATCTTCACGCAGGCTTACCCAGCTCACATTCTCGCGAACCAGCTGGAGCCAGTCGCCATCGCCAGTCAGCAGGTAGATATGATCGACGGTCGGCTGCGGAGCCAGGCGAGAGACCAGCATTCCAGCCAGGTCGTCCGCTTCTGCGTCTTTTGCAATGAGTTGGTTAACGCCCAGCGCGGTCATCATTTTCAAGATGTACGGCTTCTGGATGGCAAAGCCTTCTTTCATCTTCTTCATATCCGGGTCGTCATCGCGATTCGCTTTGTACTCCGGGTAGAAGTCGCGACGTTTGTCGCTGAATCCATCCCACAAGATCATTGGGCGGGCATGGAGAATTGAGGCGTAACGACGAACGTTCTTCACGAAGCCAAAAGCCGCCTGAACTTCCATCTCGCCGTTGTGTAATTTGTCGGATTGCTGGTGGTAATAGCCCAGGCTGTTACCGTCCACAAAGAGATAATTCACCGGTACACTCCTTCCAAAAAGTAAGGCGTCCGTAGACGCCTTACTGGTCACGTTATGGGATTACAGAGCGTCCAGTTCAGCCAGCAGGTCATCGAGACCTTCGTCAGCTGGTACAGATGCAGCGGCGGCAGATGCTGAAGCACTTGCAGCTGCGGCGGCTTCCGGAGCTTTAACTTCTTCCGGTTTAGCTTCCGGTTTGAACTCAGCTTCAGCGGCACGCAGGATCTCTTCATCAACCAGGCTGGTGGACTCTGGAGCCGGAGTGTGTGCTGTAGCGACAGCAGCTGCGCCTTCCGTATGGCCAGTGATAGAGCCAAAGCCTGGCAGTTCAGCAGCAGCTGATTTTGCAGCGGAAGAAATGGCCGGAGAGGACATTGTTGCTGCCGGAGCCGCGATACCAATCAGACGACCCATAGTGCGAGCCGTAGACAGCAGACGGGTTTCGTCAGCCTGGTTCGCGTATGCGATCAGATCGTGTTGGGTAGTCCAGAGCTTCTCAGGAATGTCGCCTTTGTAGACTTTACGTTTCGGGGATACGTCGTACTTGGTGTCACGACCGGAACCGGTACGCTTAATCAGGAACGCATAGCCTTCTTCTTTGCTCAGTGGGTTGCCGATATCATCCGCAATATCTTCGGACATCACTTTGCAGATATCGTCGAAGACCGTAGACGGCAGCTCAATCAGCTGGCATTTCTCTGCGTCCGCAAAGTCTTCACGCGCAGACAGAACACCGTTGACCAGATAACGCGGTGTAGCACGCATACTGTTAATGCGCTCTTCCATCGCTTTGTTGCCCTTAAAGCGAGCACGACCTTCCATAACCATCTCACACAGCTGGCAAGCGTGGCCGTGGGTGTGCTGTTCGCAGATGTAGGCGGTGGTTACATCTTTGCCTTCCTCATTCTGATGCTTAACGTAGTGCATACCGAAAGTCTGGAAGAACACGCCATTCGGGTCGTCCTTGTTCGGAAAAATGCGCAGATAGTTATTGCCGTCTTTCAGACGGGTCAAATCAACGTTATTGCCACGTTTAGAAGCAATATCGCCACGGGTCTTGTTAAGCAGATCAAGTAATGACTTAGACATGTATTTCTCCTTGTTGTGATTGTGGCCATTGGCGCTATGCGCGTTGGGCGTTCGTTTATTCGTGGCTCTTTCGAGCGAGAAGAATAATAGATCAGTACTTACTTACGATCTAGCATAAATTAACGGGGGGAGTGGAAACGTTCGGCGCCCAAACGTTCAATCTCCACGATAGCCATTTTGGACGCCTGGACAATCATGTCGCGGCGGTGAGAGAAGGCGGCTACAGCGTGCTTGTACAGATCTGCAATGTGCCGGGCATCGTCGAGTTTCTGGCGCTTTGCGAGGTATTGCGGGTTGGTTCTTACCTTCGCCTCCAGTACGGACTCATTAAACTTAATGCCGTTCATACTCAGGTTCTTACGCTCATTGTCGTAGATTTTCGCCTCAATCGCATCGAGGGAGAGTTTTGCATCTGCGACTTCGCGTTCTGCCCGCGCCAGCTTAGAGCCGTACTCCATTAACAGGCGCGGTTGCTGACGCCAGACTTCCTCAAGATTGTCGCGGTCGAACTCCAGATCGGACATGATTTTTTCGTAGATATCGGTGCTCATGATATTAAGTTTCCACTTACATTGATGTATTAATTTTATCATGAGTAATGCAGGGTGTTGCATGTTGGAGCAAAAAATGGAGGTTATACAGATCTCCTGTTTGGTACTATTGTCGCTATACAAAAATGGTGGATACCGTCCCCAAATAAGAGGCTCAAATGGCAAAGGACACGAAACCCGGCCGCGCATTAATCAGCGCCATAAAATCCGAATCTGTAGTCGAACTTGGAAAAGAATATGTCGAACTAGGTCTTGATGCCTTGCTTGAATCTAAGGCTCTTGAATCCATCCCCTTCGTGAATACGCTGGTCGGTGTATATAAAACGGCAGGCCATATCCGCGACCAAATCTTCACGGATAAATTAGTTCACTTTCTGAACCCTTTGTCGGAGATGACTGAATCTGAGCGTATTGAAATGACTGACCGTCTGAATGATGACGACAAGTTCGCCGGTAAAGCAGGTGCCAGTCTGATCGAAATAATTGACCGTATGGAAAGTGAGAAAAAACCAGAGTTGGTGGCATCTTTCCTCAAGGCTTTTGCCAGGGAAGATATTGATTTCAATACTTTGAGACGCTTGCTTTATGCTCTTGAAAGAGTACCTGCCTTCGATATTGAACAATTGGCTGAATTTTGCCTAAGAGGAGGGTTTAGCTCTAGATCTAATGATGACCCACTCTTGGTAGGTTATGTTAATGCTGGTTTGGCAATAAACAACGGCGCAACTGATGGTGGTTATATTATTCCGACCAAGTTATGCAAAACTTTCGTTCAGGCTGGGGCGTTAAAAGCGAAAAAACCAGAAAATGACCTTGAACAGTTTTTTCAATAAACATAAACGGAGGCCGCAATGCCTCCGTTAACTGGTTATTGTTAGTTGTTGCCCAATGAACCGGCCATTGCTGCATATTTGATTTCATCAGCAGGGATCTCCGGGTGAAGTTTGATTTGCCTGATGACATAGGCTGGGACTTCATCTCCCCAAAGTTTGGCGGCGTCTTTGCAAACTTTATATGCGAAATCTCTGTGTTCAAATGCGTAGGATTTGCCGTAAGCATACTGCTGGCAGTTATAGACGTAAGCGCCGTAATCTCCATCCTTATCCGGGAAAGCACAACCTGACAGTGTGAGAATAGTAGCGGTCAGAGTCAGAGTTTTGATCATGCTTTTCATCGTTTTATCCTTAAAACTCAGGTTTCATTTGATCTGGGAACTTCTTGTATGCCGCGTAATAACTTCCCAGCGTGTAGGCTTTCAACTGCTGCTCGGTATCAACACGACATGAGGCGTCGTAACAAGCTCCACTGAGTATCCCGTACCCCGCAGCCTTCTTGTTCAGATCTGACTTTGCTTCCTCAATACTATTTTTGCCCATTGTTACTACACACCCTGACACAATAGCCTGAGCTTTTCTGTCGTTCATGGTCAGAATTACCGTGTTGGCCAGCTTGCTGTAGCCGTCATTTTTATACACGTCGGCGGCGAACTCCCTGCACTCTGAGTAATATGGGCTTGTTTTGACTTCGGCATAATCAGGCATTCTCATACCTGCACAACCAACCATTCCGATGCTTATTGATGCGATAAGTGTTTTTTTAATTAAGTTCATAACCCAAAGGCTCCGTATAAACGCTTATTTTTCAATTCAGTGCCATCGTTGGCGAACTATATGTTCCCAAAACCCACAAAAAAAACAAGACAACCCCGACTAGACTAGCGGCAAAACAAAACCCGCCAATCGGCGGGTTTTTGCTTTATGCGACTTTCTTACCAAAAATGTTGGATAGCGTGACTCTGGTCTGGCGTTTCAGCCTGTACTGTCTCACATCGCCAATCTTGTTCACTTCCATAAACTCTTTGGCCACCTTCAGCACCAGCCGATTGCGGAACACTTTGAACGCCTCCAGCTGTTCCTCTGGGTTATCCGATTCGTAAATCTCCAGCAGATACTGGCACGCCTTCGGATCTTGCGTTTTAAGCGCCAGCGCTCTGGCACATTTACGCAAACGACTGACTTTGTCGGCACCATCCAGCCCGGCGAACGCCAGCGCCAGATCTAACGTGACCGGGCAGTCGATGATTTCCCAGAACTGCGACCGCATGGTGGCCGCAACTGCTTTATCCTGAAAATCCGCTGGGATAGCCGCCAGCGCTTGTGCAATCTTCTGTGCCTCGTTCATGGTGTTCTCTTTATTCATTTGCTAATAGTCTCCGCTACCTCTGCCAGAATTGCTTCCAGCTTTTCGCCTTCTTCTGGGCGAAAGTACAAAATGTTCGGGTTAAATCCGTAGAAAACGGTCACATCCAGCTCTGGCAGATACTCTTTGCGTCCAACCAGGTCGGATGGTTTGCTCTTGTTGTTGAAGAGTGACGTCGCCCGGCTGCCACACGTCAGCACATAGGTCGGACGCACCAGATTGATCTCTTCACGCATAAAGTCGGTGAACTGGCCGATCTCGTCTTTGGTGTAGTCCTTCTCTTTGTCCTTCACCTTTTTGCACACGCCGGTGACGTAGAGATCGCCCATGCGCAGATCGCCTGCAGTAAGCAACTTCGCCTTAAAGTCGTCGTAGCCGTTCTCCATGAAGTAGCCGGTACGCCCATCATTGCCGTTCGCGTTGTCCAGAATGACCATGATTTTCGGCTTAATGCCAATGCTTGGGCGGATCAGGTCGTCTCCCAGACCCATTTCGGCCGCCATGCGAGTCATCAGTACATTCACTTCAGCAGAGCGCTTAGGGTTCATCTCGAACGGTCGAGAGGCTTTTACAGCGTCGATCACCAGATTGCCCATCAACTCTGCCTGGTCGCGCAGTCGTTCCGGATCTGTCGCTGGCAGACTGCCAGGCTCAATCGATGCGAACGCACCTACTTTTTGCAGTGACTCGCGTACCCGGCTGTTACACGCACGCTTCTCGACCGCTTCCTCAAATTGCTCAAGTGACTCGAATTTCCCGCCAACTTTCTCACGCGCTCTCATGATGGCCTGGCATCCGTTCTCAGAGCAGCCTTTCACAGCAGAGAATGGCGCATACAGTACCTGGCTGCCGTCTTCCAGCGTGCGGATCTCAATTCGGTTAGATGACACGTTAACATCTGGTGGCAGTACGCGAATGCCATAGGTCAGCGCATCCTTAACCAGCCCCTGGTGCTTATCCTCGCCCAGAATGGTGAGCGCAGCAGCGAAGAACTCAGCAGGGTAATGTGTCTTTAACCACATAGACTGATAGCTGATCAGCGAGTAGGCAACGGAGTGTGATTTGTTGAACTGATACGCACCGTTCTTCTCGAAGGCATCCCAGATCTCCTTCGCTTTTGTTTCTGATAAGCCCGGTTGTGACCCTGTAACGCGTACGGCAGCCATAGGCAATTTCACACCTGTCTCCAGCGCTTCTTCGACCGTCCGCAGTGCGCCGTCCTCACATTTGAAGTGTTCCGCGCGGTGAATACGCTGCGTGGTGTCGTCTTCCATCTCAACGTCGATCCAACCAGCTTGAGCCTGAACGACGAACTTCTCGCCCATGCTCTTCATCTTTTCCATATCCTTTTTACCGATCGCTTTACGCACACCATCAGCTTCGGCCATCGTGAAGCCGGCCAGCAATCGTGTCGCGTTCATCGTCTGTTCCTGATACAGAATCACGCCGTTGGTTTCCGCGGTAAGTTCGTCCAGTACCGGGTGCAGCGACTGTGGAGCCATGAAGCCTTTGGCCACGGAGACATAGTCGTCCAACATGCCTGATTGAATCGGGCCAGGTCGGAAGAGTGCGGTCGTGGCGACAACGGTTTTGAAGCTCATTGGCTCAATGCCACCGCCCAGATCTTTAAGCAGCTTGCGCATGGGGCCGGACTCCAGCTGGAATACTCCCTGCGTGTACCCTGCAGCGAACCCATCCAGAACCTTGCGATCGTCCAGTGGGATAGCATCGAGATTGATGTCTTCCCCGGTACTCTCTTTGATGTAGCGTTTCGCGCTATCCAGTAGATCGAGCGTTGCCAGACCGAGAACGTCCAGCTTAATCAACCCCATCGCCTCGCAGTAACGTTTATCGAACGCAATACAGCGAGCGTTGCCACGCAGCTCGACGGGCGTGCGCTCTACCAGTGGAACGCCAGCGACGATCATCCCCGCAGCGTGACGGCCAAAGCCACGCATCAGGCTTTGCAGCTTACACGCCGCTTTGAACGCTTCCGGGTTTTTCGTGGCGTATTTGTCCAGGCTGGCCAGTTGTTCGCGCAGCTCTTCCAGAGATAGGCTATCGTCTTCCAGGTTCTTGAACTCTTTGGATACCGCCATATCCGCAGCGTCGACACCGTAAATACGCGCAGTGTCACGCAGCGCAGAAGCGGCGCCCAGATAGGTGAAGTTCGGAATACCGGCAACGTAATCTTCGCCATAGCGTTCATTCAGATACTCGATCACCTCATGACGACGTGCCTGGCTGAAGTCCAGATCCGCATCCGGCAAGTCGAGACGTTCAGGGTTGATGAAACGCTCAAACAGAAGTCCGTGACGGATAGGATCGACGTTGGTTATGCCGATGCACCACGCCACCAGAGAACCGGCAGAGGAACCACGACCTGGCCCGACAGGAATGCCAGTTTCACGGCTGTGATTCATCAGGTCGCGCACCATCAGGAAGTAGCCGCAGAAGCCCAGACGGGTCAGCGTGTCCATTTCGTACTTCAGGCGATCAACATACACACGGTGCTCAGAAGCCGGTGGTGTGTAGCCAAACTCTTTGGTAGTAAGACGCTTGCGCAGCCCCGCGACAGCCAGCTTCATCAGCGTTGCAGGCTCGTCGTCTGCCATCTTGGGTAGTGCTGGTGGCAATTCATGCCAGCGCCATGTGCAGGCTTCAATAATGGTGTCCTGCGTTGTTGAGGCCATTGCAGCTGTTACCGGCACATCCATTCGAACGGAGAAGGCTTTCAGTGCTTCAAGGAGATGGCGGCGACCATTAACGGCGTTATCTCGCTGGTGGGGAATACGCAGACGATGCGGCTGGTCTATTTTGATGTTGTTCGTAACCATGTGCGCAATGTCTTTAATGTCAGCGTCGTCTACCGCTTCGTAATAAGCGGGATAGAACGCCACTGGCTCTATTTTCAGTGCGCTCGCCACTTTCATCGCCCGGACGTTAATCTGGTCGTAGAATGGGGTAGGGTGCGGATAAACCACGCTGTAGAAGTTATCGCGTCCTCCAGCTGTCACCAGCGTCCCGATAATCTTTGCGAAGTCCCGGCGCTGGAATACACTGCCAATGTCAGACGTCAGCAGGATGATGTTGCCTTTGGCATATGCGGCCGCCAGCTGGTCAAGCGCCAGACGCGGGACAAAGTAGAATTGCTCGCGCTTGTTGGCTAAGGTCATCAGTTCGCACACGTCGCGATAACCTTGCTCATTCTTTATCAGTGCCGTGAAGCAGTAGCTGGAATCACGTACCAATGATTCCATACATCCACCTGACTCTTTCGCCAGGCGGGCGCGGTGCTCGTATGTCGGATCGTCGACCACATTCAGCTTAACACCACAAATAACCGCCATGTCGTCGCCAGCGGCACGCTGCAGGGGGATCACACTGGCAATGTTCATGCTGTCAGCGGAAATGACAGCGGTGTATCCAGCTTCTCTCGCGATTTTCACCGCGTTTTCTGCTTTTAGAGCCGACTCTCCCAGGGAGAAGTCAGTTCTGACCATCAGAGCCTTCATGTGTTTTTACCTTTCTGGTTTTCTTGATTTTGTCATTGGGGAAGCCAACGAACTTCCCATACATCGAAATCGCAACCTCTTTGGCTGACTGGTGGCACTCGGGCCTATCCGGACACACCAGACAAGCCCGGCCAGTTTCAGACGCTGCGATAAGAGAGCCGAAACATCCTTTACGCACGATTAACCGAAGATCTTCTGAACCACTTCACGCGCTGCCTGTGCAGACGTGGATGGAAGTTTATTGATAAACGACTTTTCGATGCCGGCAGAGAAATCACCGCGCATCATTCCGATTTTTGCGGACAGCAGCAGCTCGCGAGGGCCGATTGGCTGGCTGATCAGATGCTGTTCATAACCTTCACGGACAAGGTTCGCGAATTTCACCATCTTCTCGGCGTATTCGCGGATGACGCCAGCCTCAGCCAGCATGTTGACTTCAGCCTTAGTGCTCATGTACTTCACGTTCGAAACAATGCCGAAGCGCGAGAAGTTCGCCGCGTTCTGGATGTTCGTCCCTTGATAGAGACCCGTTTCGTCGCCAGAGCCGTTAGTGTTGCCAGTGCCAATGAAGGCAAAGCGTTTATGCGGAGTGATACGGCGCCAGTCCGGAGTTGCCTCTTTGATGATCAGCGGCTCTCCTTCAAGAACTGGCTGGTACACACCCAGAATCTGCGGGAACGCGAAGTCATATTCATCAGCGAGGTACACCCAGCCATTTTTCATCGCCAGCGCCAGCAAACCCGGCTCGAAGTAGGTGGAGCCATCGCGAGCGAGGATCTGGCCTGTAACGTGTGCTTCTTCCATAGACGCCGTATGCTGGGCGCGGATCAGTGGTCGATTCAGCAGGGCGCATAGCTGCGTAGGAAGAGAAGATTTACCGGTTCCTGCATGACCCCAGAGATAGCCTGGGATTCCGATTTCCAGCATCATGAAGATGTCTTTAATCAGGTCGAAGTCGCCATACACATAGTTCTTCTTCGCTTCCGGTACGAACTCCGGATATGGCGTGTTGACGTTGACTGTCACCTGCAGTGGTTTTCCGCGTGGCGTTCCCAGCTCTTTGATCGTTACGCCAAGCAGCTCGTGCGCGGCCACCAGTTCGGTCTTGTATTCGACCGTTCCTGCGTAGCCCGGATGTGCGCTAATCTCCGCTACTTTTCCTTCGCCTGAATGCTTTTCGGCACGCTTCTCATTGAGTTTGGCCAGTGCCGTGCGAGAGATCGTTGGTTCATCCGGAAACGCAGAGGTGTACATTTTCACCACGTCGTCCACGTCCATACCTTTCGCGGACTCAGGAATGTTCTCGCAGCGGCCCATAGAGATATGGGATTTCAGGTAATGAAAGGATTTGCCACACCACTTGCAGACGATGGCTTCCGGCAAATGTTCTTCTTGCTGTAGTGCAGTAGCGGTCATGTGTTTTTCCTTACTGTTTGTCGTTCGTGGGGTATATCTTATATAAATATATCAGGCTGTATAGTAAGTGATTACTTATTTTTACGGGTAAAGCTATTACCCAAGAATGATACGAGATAACTCTGTGACGACTGACGGCCCTAACTCTTCTACGCTGTTTACCAGTGCGTAATTTTTGTAGTAACGCCGTGGTGCGTCGGTCAGAACGCCGATAGCCATCAAATCGATGTCACTCAACGTCTCAATTTCTTTGGTGACGGTTCGCAAATGCTGATGGAACCCATCGCCTGCAGCACATGGCGCCCCGTCGCTCATAACCAGCATGATCTTCTTGTCCTCCATTCGCCCTGCAAACAGAGTCGCCAGCTGCGCGACGCTCTCACCATCGACGTTATTGAGCAGGGGGAACGTCTCACACACGCAGCCCATGCGGGCGCGGATCTCTGGAGAGTTAGCTTTCTCATTCCAGTTTTTGATAATGGGCAGCATTAGCGCCTCGAAACGAGTAAACCCGCGCTTCGACATGGTTTCATAATCCGGACTACCAAACGTGGTAAAGCCGGTGATGATGTTAGGCACATTGATACGATCCAGTGCATCCGCAATGGTGTAGGCGCTGGCGAGTGCCAGTTGAATCTTCCTGCCGCCCATTGAGCCGGACAAGTCGATCACCTGCTGGACGCACGCGTTCACGGCTCTGTGGTCTTCTTTCTTGCGGAATACGCGGTCGTCGTTCATTGCCAGACGATACAGGTTCGCGCCATGTATCCGCCCACGTCTCTGGCCTGGGATAAACTGAACTCGGTTGCGGCTGGCGATAGCTCGCTCCAGGTCTTTGGCCAGAGTCGAAGAAACGCCTGCTGACAGATGTTTTTCGATTTTCAGTTCAAAGAGTTTTCTACCTTCCGGAACCATGCGGTAGCGATCGACCGGTGAGTGCATTGGGATTGCGCCGAACGTCTTTCTGGTGCGCTTTACATGCTCTTCAGCCTCATCAATCAACCCGATAAAGTCGTATGAACGATCGTATGGGCGATACTCAGAAAGTGAGGTACTCATAAGCTCTTTGCTGATGGTGGCCGACAGCGCGTCTTCGGTCATTTCGCCTGTTCCGTCTCCCATCTCGTCGAGCGCCTTGAGTGCTTCCTCCAGAGTCATTTCATCCGGAGCGGGAACAAAACCTGACTCACTGTCTTCAGGCGCTTCCGCGGCATCTTCATTTTCTTTGCCTTCGCCGTCTGTGTGATCGGCTGCGTCATCTTCCTCTTCCTCTTCTCCTTCTCCTTCGGACTCCCCGTGACCAGCATCAGAGTCTTCGCCGTCATCACTATCACCATCGCCAGCGGCGCCAGAGCCATAACCATCGGAGTCATCGGCGTCTTCGCGAATTCCATCACCAAGCGTTGGAGAGCCAGTGTCATCACTACCACCTTCGTCATCAGAATCACCTGATTCCATGCCGGCATCATCGGATTCTGGGGTGTCTCCTGATTCCTCTTCGCCTGCTTCTGTATATTTACTTTCTGTATCACTAATTTCTTTATCTTCTGTAGGTAAGTCCCTATCTACTGATTCAGGCAAATCAGAATCCCCAGACTCTTCCTCTTCTGAGGCATCATCTTCTTGTTCTTCCTTGTCGTCGTCTTCGCCTTTGGTACGCTTTGGTGCTGATTCACTATGAGTCGGTTCATCACCGGCTTCTGGGGTTTCCTCTGACTCGTCCTCACTCTTCGACGGCTTCCTAGCAGACGATTTCAGCTCTGGTAATTTGCCCTCTGGCTTGTCTTTCATATCCTGCATGATTTGGGCGATAGCAGCTGCGACCTTCACACAGTCTTCTGTGTTCGACATATTGCGAACGGCCACGTCGATCCCATGCTCTTTGAGCAAGGCTACAGGCTTATCGATGAGGTGCCAGTGTTCTTCCATAAAGTCGATGAAAGGGCTTTGGCCATCCCAGGCGCGGACGACCGGGCAAAGGAAGAATTTCAGGAACAATTCACGCTGGTTGCCGTGGCAGATTGAAACCGCCTCTGACACTTTGCCCTTGAAGTATTTGTCGATCACCAGGTTCTGTGTGGCCAGCAAATTGCGACGAGTTCCGTTGAATACCTGTCCCATTCTGCGTTCAATAAAAACGTCTTCCAGCGCGTTCCAAAGCCCGGTAGACGGAGCCTTTCCTTTCTCGCGCATCTTCATTGCGACTTTCGGATCAGTAAAGAGGATATGGGCTACCTCATGGTCGAGAAAACCACGCACTGCGTTCATGAGGGTTGGCGATGCGTCGTCAGGTATAGATGGGATATTTACCAGCACTGGTTCGCCGCGCCGGTTGTAGCGGACATATGCTTCATTGCCTCGCTCTGCAACAGGTATCTGTTTACCTGAAAGCATCGCTACAACTCGTTTTACGCAGTCGCGGAAGTCCTGTACCTCTTTCAGCACAGATCTGGTCATGGCTTTGGACATGAGAATTTCCTTGTTATTAAAACAATTTGTTTTCTGATATGCGTAATTTATCACTGTACGAACAGGCGACTAAGCTGTTCGTACAGGCTTCTATCGGCAGGAATGTGTTTTAAATGGTTCTCACGGCTAGAGAGCCGCAACCAGTATTGATGAGAGTGAAATGTTTATTTTTTAGCTCAAAAGTGAAAACCGTCGTATCAACCATCTCCACGGGAAGCTCTTCGGATTCCAATTCCGTCAGGATCGTCGCCACGCCATCCAGTCCAATCGCATACGCGTGTCCAACCTCAAGGGCGGTCAATTTAGAAGTTATATTTTTCATTTCATATCATCCAACTGAACACATTTGAAAGTTTGGCAATACTACTACCTATTGTATCAATATGGAATGCGTCTATATCAGATACGTCTTACTTTTGCCTGTAAGCTAATAGTGACAAATTGCCTAAAAAACATAGTATAATAGCGGTGTTCCAGGGGCTTAGTACCTATCGAAATTAAATAGATAAGTCTTTACAACCCTGGCCTTTGCTGTAATATCAGTAAGCACTTACCAGAGATAAACAAAACACGCAAGGTTCACTACATGGCTACCAACGAAACAGAGATCAAACAAGGTCGCTACGCAGCTTACATTGACTCGTTAATCACAATCTCGCCTAAAAGTCAGGCCACCATTGCCAAAGAGGTTGGGTACAAGAACGCCAACAACCTCTCTCTCATTAAAAGTGGCAAAATCCCTCTGCCGGTAGATAAAGTTCGAGCTTTAGCTAAAGCGCTGGATGCGGACCCGGTTCGACTGATGCTGATGGTTCTGGAGGAACGCCACCCTGAGTTACTCGAATTTTTTCGCGAAGAGGGAACTGCGCCTCTCTCCGCTGATGAAAAACTTGTTCTAGAAGCGTTCCGTAACCGTTTTAACGGTCAGCAGGGCGCATCAGAAAAGGTGGTCGAGGCCATCAAGTCACTGTGAGAAATTTACACGAATAAGCTCGGTGGCTAGACGATCTCCCTTGAATTTGTGGTCTATCTCGTCTAAGTCTGTTTGATTAACGATAGATGCGATGTACGCTGAGAAATTGTTCAAGGCGTCTCGCATCTCATCCATATAATCGTGGCGATCATAGACGCGATCTATCCCTTCAAGGCTGTGGTTCATAATCTTACGAGCAACTTCCTGATTGATCCCCAGCGCGGGGAAATAACTACGCGCTGTACGTCTCAGGTCGCGTGGAGTAAATGACTCAACCTCCATCAACTCAGGTCGTTCTAGTATCCTTCTCAGTGCCTGGGCGATGGCCACCTTAGACATTGGCGTATCCACGCCCTTCTTCTTATTCGAAGGAACGAGCCACTGGCTGCCTTTCCCGTACTCAAACAACTCTTCCACGCATTTGCGCATTAATGGGCTTAACGGCAGCGCGTGCTGTCTGGCCGATTTGTTACGCGTACCTTGATTCCATACATCACGTTGAAGGTTGAACTCATCCTTTCTGGCCCGGAGCACTTCATCGGGTCGTCTGGCAGCAACAAGACAGAGCCTGGCCGCCCACTTTGTACCTTCGCACACATTGAAGTAATCCCAGACGTTCCAGAATACCCAGACCTCGGCGTCGGTCAGCTTACGTTCGCGCGGTACTGGCTTTGCGCCACCGGCAACTCTGTTGAGCGACATATCATTCAACGGTGATGTATCAATCAGCCCCTGAAAGGCACACCAGCTCAGGAACTGTTTCATCAGGGAGAACACACGTCTGCCCTGGACGATCTTGCCTTCCAGTATCAGCGGGTTCACCAGCTGGTTGACCAAGACCCTACTTATATCACTTACCTTTACTTCAGAGATATGCGGCATCACATGTATCAAAACACAATGAACAGCTATTTCAGGTCGACGCCTCGTTATCAGTAAAGATAAGCGAGTGAATAACATGAAGGCGGAAGAAAACGACATGTCTCCGTCGAATTTGGCGGTCGACATTGCCGACAAACTGGAAGCGCGTTCGAGGTACTCGATGGCTTCCCGAGAGGTGTTTTCTGCTGCGCGTGCTTTATCAAAGGTGTTTTTCATCGTCCACTCACTGAGTGAAGCCTTTTTACTGTATGCATAAACAGTATATTAGGCATAAGTTTTTGTATGATCAACCATAAAATAGCCTGTTTTGTACAATGATTCCATACTTAATAGGTATGGAATCATTTTGAGCCGTTTTTTAAAAATCTGCGCCTGTTTTCAGGATGATTGGCCTAAACAAAAAATTGTGTTTCGTACTGGTATTTGCTTGAATGGGCGCATGTTTTGAAGACATGGAAAATCAGTGAACAATCTAATTCATTGGGACGACCCATTCTCAGAAGAATTCGGCAATGGGATGGTATACAGACAATTTGCAGTGGGAAGCACGCTTTATGCCGTTGGGTTTGAACAAATATTGACGATGGATGATTTCACCCGTAAGGGGGTAGATATCCTGAATGTGCATCCAGCATTCCGGTTTCCACAGAACGGTGTATGGGGCGTGATTTTCGACGAAATTGACCCAATACTGATGGATTTCAAAGGATTTCAGCATATTCAACATCAAGGACTAGCCGGTGGGCAAGTGCTCATGAACGTTGCAAGTATAATTCTTGACCATTATACTGTTTGTAACGCAGGTGCTTATGTCTTCTCGGCCGCAGACGACCATCAGCATTTGCGTAGAACCGACTTGGCAGACATTTACTGCAAGCTACTCGGCCTAAATGGAGAACGTAAAAGTCGGTTGTTCGACAAAGGTTTTCCTGGATGGGAAGCATATTGTGATGTACCAACAGGAGGAAGAGGTTATGTCGTCACGACTGAAAGTTATTAATTATTATTCTACCTCTGCCGAACGTCTGAGCCTTGAAATGGGCGAAAGACTACAGAAAGCTGCTGGTAAGGATTTAAAGAACAAGCTGGAATCAGGAGAGATCAAACTGATTAACGGCAGATATGTAGGTGAAAGCCTGAAAGTTAATCGCTCATCTACGCTGAAAGCGCGGTTGCGTAAAGCGCACATCCCCGCTCAATAAAAAAGGCCCGTATGGGCCTTTTTTGTTTTATAGCGTACTCACCAACGCCGCAAATTCCGTATAACCCCCGATAGGCTCACCATTTACGAACACCTGCGGTATGGTATCCACCGGCTTGCCAACCAGGTCGCTCAACTTTTCTTTGCCGATCCCGGCAGACACAATGTCGATGTATTCGTAATCGCCAAAGCCGTGGCCGTGCAGCTGCTTCGCCAGCTCGACCGCACGTTTGCAGTATGAGCAATTATCGCGTCCATAGATAACGACCTTCATCATTTCACCTCGTGCAGCTGCTGCTTGAGAAGATAGCCTTCCAGTGGCCAGATTTTGGCAATCGCGTTCTGGCGTGCAATTTTACGCCCGATCTCCGGATCAAAGTTCTCCGGGCTTGCGCACGCAGACTCGCCGGTGACGACAAAGCCGTTGCGCAGCACCAGAACGCAGAAAGTTAGAAGAGATAGCACCTCATATTCTTTTCCCAGATCGTCTTTGTTGTGCCAGATTTGCTCAACTTCTTCACCGCCCGATTTAGCTCCATCATACGCGCTAAAATAATGCTCGCTTTGAATAATGCCCTCAATGTGCTGGGGAGTAATACGCGGTGCCGTTTTGCCTTTGGCCATAATCTCTTTTTCGATATCCATATCGGTCATTTTGGTTTCCTTACATTAAAAACGAGCGATCCGGGCACGAAGAATTAGGTCATACGCCTTCATCGTGTCCAGCTGCTTAATGAGGATGATGCGGTCGACATACAGCAGGCGAGCAAACTCGTCGCCGGCAATGTACGCCTCCAGTTCTTTGATGCGGCCACACAGTGCTTCGTGTTCATCCATGACACGTTTCTGGTGTGGCAGGTACTCTTTGGTCATTGGCTTTCCCTTACTGATAGGCTTCCAGTGCGACTTTGCATAGCTCAGAACGCACGCAGTCTTCGGTCGAAAACTCAATAAGGCCAACATGGGAGGAAGGTTTAAAACGCTCCAGTGCATCTTCCAGACCAGACTTAACGTTGCCAGGCAGGTCGCATTGCGTCACGTCTCCGTTCACAATGACTGTTACGTTCTCGCCCATACGGGTCAGGAACATTTTCATTTGTGACGCCGTAACGTTTTGTGCCTCATCCAGAATGACTACAGCGTTCTCGAACGTGCGTCCACGCATGTAAGCGAAGGGGGCAATCTCTACTTTGGCCACCTCTGGCTTTAAGCAATATTCAAGGAACGAGCCACCCAAACGCTTCTGTAGCACGTCATAGACGGGCCGGAAGAACGGAGCGAACTTCTCGCTCATGTCTCCCGGAAGGAAGCCCAGATCTTCTTCTGCTTGCAATACCGGACGCGTCACGATGATCTTCCCGACTTCCTTATCCAACAGACGCTGCGCTGCGACGGCAGCAGCCAGGTAGGTCTTGCCGCAACCGGCTTCACCAGTGGCGAACGTCAGAGGTTTGGTATCGAGGGAGATGAGATAGTGGGCCTGGGCCTCGTTACGCGCCTCGATGGGAGAGTTGTCGCGTTTAGGTTTTGGTGGCAGAGCAGGGGCGGCGGCCAGCTCGTCAACGATGATTGTGTCAATTTCGTAGCCGTGGATGCGTGGTTTTGACTTCAGTGCCTGACGAGCTGCGCGACGCGCCTGTTTACGTTTGTTTCCCATATTGAGTCCTTTCAAGTGAGTCACTGAAAGAACTATACCGACAAATAATAGGTAAGTCATTACCTATTTTGCATGTGTTATCCCTCTACCATGTAGAGGAATATCGTCATGACTCACGGCAGTTTTGCTCTAATTTCGAGTAATTTATGGGCCGCGACACTGATGTCATACGCCAGATCTTGGGTTTCGTTAATTATATCGTAATGGCGTTCAACCTCATCAGGGCTGAACTGTCTGATTTTGGGTATGTCTATATAGTCATAATACCCGCCAAACCCTCCAGCGCAACGCTGTCTGAACAGCGCACAAAAGTTGTTAACTTTGCCGATCAACGCTATACGAAGTCCTTCTAAAACAACATCATTGAAGCTGTAAAAAGGATTGTTTGCAATGCTATCAAAAGCGTAGAGAGGGTCGGTAATGTTGGTACTAACTTTTGCTCGAAACTGTTCGCTCTTCAGTATTTGGAGGTAGTTGTAATTAAAAATATCAGTAATAGCTTTTAGAACACCGACGTCTCTTTCTGAGTAATTGTTCTGGCTCACCTGGTGCGTCATTTGAAGCAGTAAAGATTGCTGAGTTTCGGCCAGTTGCTTCCAGTTTTTCAATTGCTCAACGGAATAGATAGTGTGGTCAGAGTCAATGAGTGCGCCATGTGAACGACACATCCATATACCGTTATCAATCGAGCTTCGCTGTTCTGGGGTCAAGCTAGGATCATATCTCGGCCCACCTGGCGCTGCTGCTGTAATATGGGCCGCAATGCCATTATTAATCCTGCCGTTTGTATCACCGCTATCCGGGCCTACTGTTGTCTGGTTGCAGCCAAGAAAAGAGCATTTCCAGCCTACGCGTTCGGCCAGTGTTCGCTTCACCGATTGGGGAAAATCATCTCTGTTACTCACGATTAACCTCGCTGTGTTTAAACAATCTTATGGTTATTTGTTAGTGGCGTTTGTCTTCTTCCAGACGCGCCGTTTTTAAGTGTTTGTCGGTAAAGGTAAGTAACGTTACGCCCTCATCTTTATTCATGAAACCGGCACCGTTTATCATCATGATCAGGCGCTCTTTGCCGCGGAATACCTCATAATACTTTCCCGCTGCACAAGACATTGTCTTGGCACATTCCAGTCCATTCAAGGCTGTCTCATCAAATACCTGGTCTTTAGTGGCAACCGGCTTACCGTATTCTTTAGTAAGCATTTCGTCGAGCTGCATGAAGGTATATTTGCCGACGTTAGTAGTCATGCTCGACTCAACTTTGCCGTCAATTAATCCACCAGAGGTATGCGGTTCCTTGCCTTCAGCCGCAGTTTTATCGAACAGAACGAAGGCTTCGATGTTTGGGGTTCGTTTTTCAAAGTGGGTTTTGTACTGGCTCTCAAGGGAGTTTTTGTCTTGGCCTATCAGCGTGATTTTATCTACTTCAGACTCGTTACATCCCGTTAGAGCGAGCGCGATCACCAGAGAGGCGAGAATATTGAGGTTGCGCTTTTTCATTTATGCTATCTCCATGCAAACAGCCACGCACCTATTACTGGTGGCACTTCAGATAAATATTTTAGCTCTTGGGCGATATTAACCGATGCTGCTTTGATACTGGCGAACTGCCGCATCCAACTCACTAACATATCGATTAAACTCACTCACAACATACTCCAAAAACTGATCGTCCATGAGAACGCCGTTGAAGAAATTTACTGTTATACCGGCGTTTTCATTCTTTGCACGATTGATTGCGCGGATATCTCGCTTCTGTGTTTCTGACTTCTTTGCGTTTGATTTTAAAAGGTTATGATAGTTTTCGGCAACGCCATCGTTGTGAGCCATGATATTTCTGATGGCAGCTAGATGATCAATGTCCCTGATGCCTTTGCCTCCTATGGTTCCTGTAAGTCGCTTATGGCAATCTTCGACAGTTTTGAACCTTTTGTCTGTCACCTCGCCCGACAATCTATCCATGACATCAAGGCATTCAACCATGCGGTGTTCAAATAACCCGAACATCGTCAGAAATGCCGAACGACGAGTAAGTTGTGAAATCAAGTGCTTGTATTCAGTTTTGACTTCATCAGCATCGAGTCCAGAACATGAACCGCAGGTAAAGTACGGAACCGTGTACCGATAAATATTACCCTCATCGTCCTCGTGATAATCGTCATACTCGCCCTCCGAGACTGCTCCCGGAAGATCGGCATCACTGAGAGCGCGAACAATGTTTGCCTCAGCCTGTTCGGCAAGCATATTCATGACCGCAATTGATGTCTTTGCTCCCCAAAGTTGTAAGCTGAAAAATATCTTTGCCATCTTCTTTGTTCCTTAGAATGTTCTGAGAAGACTCAAATAGCGTCAACCTAATGCTGCTGAATTCATATGTACGACCGCAAAGCAAAATGGAGCCGAAGCCCCATTTTTATTAAAACTATTTATTCTGTTGGCACCTAAACAATAGGTAAAGCGCAAGTACGGTTAGGACCTGGCTCAGCAAAGGAGCCTGAATAAAAGTCGTTAGCATTTCACTCATCGAAAGATACCTCTATTCGATTAATCAAATGCGCTACGAGACCAAATTGACGTAGATTCATCTTAGTTGTAAGATGAACTTGTATTGACGTATCCGTTCTCGTAACGCGATATGAGGTTTTTTAACGATGGCGTCGTAAAAAAACCAGAAAGAACTCCCGTTCGGGGGTTCTTTTTTTTTTGCGTAGTATTCACTTCCCCATTGCACTTCCCTCTCGTTGTATGAAAACTCGGATTGTAGCATTTCCAATAGCTTGTTTAGAATTTGCATATGATAGCACAACCCATATACGCATGTAGGACTGACAGAAATTGCCCCACTACGTACAAAAAAGTTTATGATTATCAAAGAAAAAAGGGGCCGAAGCCCCTTTGGATTATGGTTTGCGCTAAAAAAGTGTTGCTACGATGCTAAGAAGCAATGGTTAAGAACGTCTGCCGTGTCTATCACAGCGCTGAACGGTTTGGCGACATTTGCGGAGTCTTTCCGTTCGGACGGTGGTGGCGAACTCCAAACCGTTCAGCGCTGTGTTGGCGATGGTGGGTGGACTCGAACCACCGACCAGTTGATTAACAGTCAACCGCTCTACCACTGAGCTACACCATCATATTTCGCGGCGGTACTTGTTGATGGACAACCAGGCAACCAGGAACTTTCCCGCAACTTGCACTTTACGTTAGTGCCAGACGAGGCTTGTGGCTCGCTCACATAGAGCAAAGAGCTGGAATCCTTCTCGGCGGTTGATGGCCGCCAGATTCTTCGATCTTATTGGATGTATGGAATCATTCATGTTGTGAAACCAGGGGCTACATAGGCAACAATGATTTCACCAGAGGGTTAAAGAATCCTGCTTTCACAACGTTGAGGCCACTGAACCGATTTATGTTCGACCCAACATATTGATCAGTTACTACAGCTCTGTGGAATCACCTGTATGATTAAAAGAAAAACAGTGACCTCAACGTTGTGCGCTGGCTAACCAAGCCAGCCGGGTTACGTCGCCGCTTTTAACCCAAGATTAAACGACATAAGTAATGGAAATGACGTAACAGGATGGACGGTCAGCTGGCTGAAACCGGGATGATGGAATGGAATGAGGAAAACCAACCGCCCATCCTGTTACTTCATTGAATAGGGCATGGGTGGTGCAACATGCCCTATCCTGCGTTCTGCAATCACACTCGCTCAGTGTGTCCCACTTTGGTGACGAGGCTGGAAACTGACCTCGCTGGTGTTTGGCTTCTTAGGCTACTGCCAGGTATGTATCTTCGTTTGCAGTTATATTTAACGTTCAAACAGTCGCGTCTCAACGAAAACAAGTGAATCTTATACATATTAGATAAGTAAGTAAATACTTATTTTTCTGTAACCCGTTCAGTTGCTATCTTTTTGATCAAACTCACCTTCTGTTCCGGCTTTCTCGTGATGATGGCCGTAAAACGCTTCGCTTGAATAGTGATAGTTTCGTTCTCCTTCAGTTCGCCGTAGTGAGTCTCCAGCAGAGAACCCAGGCGCCACAGACCGTCGTCTATGCGTTTATGGCTGGCAAATCTGATCAGCAGTAGCTTTACGATTAACTGACCAATGTAAAAGGCATATCCGACGCCGGCCGCCACAAGGTAGGTTGCCAGCCACCAGTCGAAAGAGGTCAAATTGCTCATTTCTGCACTCCCGTCTCGTGAACAACCCGATACAGACGCTTACCGATGCGAAGCGTTTTGGTTTTCAGTTCCTGCCTGACCAGGTCGCGACAGATACTGAAGCCGAGGGCCACGCCCCCAGCAAAAGATAATAGGATGTATGGAATCATCAGAACGCCCCCGCCTCAGTCAATTGCTGCAACAGTGAGTGTCCTTTTTCAGTGAGTTGATAGTTCTCCACACATCCCTTTGGCGAAACGTTAGCGACAAGATTCATGCGTTCCAGTTTGGCGCGGGTCTTTGGCTTCCAGTTGGAATAGAACTCTTTCCATTGGCTGATTTCACGCAGAGTTTCCTTCTCCCGTTTACTTAACATGATCATCCTTAATCTCCTTCAGTGTGTACGTGATATCTACAATGCGGTAAATGCGGCCGCGCCTCTGCATGACACCGGCTTTTACGTAATCGTTGATGCAGCTGGACGTAACCAGACTGCCGATAACAATGCCGACGACCAAAAATACAATCATCCAGCCGAGCATCAGTCTTTATCTCCAATACGGTCTTCGGTATCTCGCAGACATTTCGGCCACTTCAGACGTGGGTGGCGTAAGCTACCGTCTGGCGTTTTCTCATGGCAGTGAACCTCGACGATGCGTCCACGATACTTCTCCTGATTGTTCCAGATCTCATCCAGGTACTTATGCTTGATACCGCTGGCACGAACGATGACGCCGTTCTCCAGACGAATCACTATCTTGCCCAGCGTATGCGCAAAGCCAGAGTCCGGGTCGCCTGGCTCGAAGTCGATGATTTCACCGTCTTCGGAATCCTCGTCTTTCAACTTCCACCAGCTGCGGGTACGCTTGAACTCGTAAACAGAATCCGGATCTTTGCCCATCTCCCCCTCTTCGTTCTCGTCCAGGCGCTTCATGAAGCGTTCGATAAAGTCTTCATGGCTATGGATGATGTAGAACGGATGCAGGTGGATATCTTGCGCGTAATCTTCCCCGCAAGTGTTGCGGAACAACGCCACCAGCATAGCCAGGCGCTCTTTCAGCTTCATGCCGGTCTTCAGGTACTCTTTGCTTTTTGCCTGAGCACGCCACTCCGGTAAGAAGAAATCGAAGATGTGGTAAACGGCACCAATGGCTTTCACGTTCTTCTTGCGAAGCGCCGATACGGACTGGTTGAACGTACCTGCAGTACCCTCACCATCGAAGAAGATGTGCTTGAACCCGGAGAGTCTGCCTCGCTCCAGCATGGCCGGTTTAAGGTGATCGAGTGACGTAATCGGATTGCCGGTACGCGTCAGGAAGTTCACCTCTTCCTCGTCAACGATGACTTCGCAGATAACCCGGAGACCATCGAGTTTGAGGCTGCCGATCATTGGCCACTTGGCCTTTGGATTTGGTTTAAATGGGTATTTGTCGCCTTTCTCCTTGTACGGAGACGCCAGCTGTACCTCAAACTTCGGAATTGGGTTTTCGAACACCTTGTTGCACAGGCTGATGCCGACGCCGGCTTTCGGGTCTTTCAGCAGGAAGCGACGAAACACGTCCTGCCCGTCAGCGCACATTGAGGCAACGAGTGATTCGACAGCAGCAATGGCTGCGTTCCCGGTCAGTTCGCGCGCCGCCAGCTTCTCCAGCAGCTCGACTACCTTCTGGTCGCTGGGTACGGAAGTATCCAGTGGCTCGGCCACTTTGTACTTCTTCACACCGAATCGAATGAATGGGTTGAGCATTAGCGAGACCATGCTCTGCTCAAATTCATCAAGGTTGGCCAGCGCCTCTTTTTTGGCGTTGGTTCCCATCGTTTTTATGGCATCCAGCTTGTGCTTTAGGGCGATCAGTTTTTCCATTAGTGTTTAACCTCCATCGGTCGCTCGGGAGTTTTCATGTGTTTTCTTTGGTTGCTTCTTCAATGAGTGCCGCGTACACGTCAGTGACGGGCGCCAGTGAATCGGTGGACGTGGTTTCGGGTTTGGCTGGTTCTGTTTTCTTCGTGCGTTGAACCAGACTGTTAATCGTCATGGTGTTGCGCTTCCGGGTAAGCGTTCTGGCGTGGTCGTTTTGCTCTTCCACTTCTTTGATAAGCGCAGCCATATCGATGAAGTAGAGCTGTTCGCCTTTGCGGATCTCTTCGACCATCATCTTCAGCGCCTGGCATTTTCCAGCAGCAATGGCCGCAACGCAGGACTGGAACGATGTCGCTGGGAGACGCTTCTCTTTGTAGGCGAGGATGGTGTGCTGGCAGACTGTATAGCTGCAATGGGCCTCATGGCCGTTGATCTTCACTTCCTGACAGCGCAGCGAATAACCGTTGTTTCCGGAGATAGACGGGATTTTCGACAAATCTGTTTTTGTGGACATGCTTCTAACCGTAGTCGTGTACTTACTTATTGAGCGCAGTTTAAAAAAGCCCCACCAGGGGGCTAAATGGTTTATCGAGGTTTACCAGGTCGCCCAACCAGTCATTTTGTCCTGAGCGGCTTCGAACCGGTATGGTTCCAGTAAATCGTTGGCATGGTGGACGGCGTAGGATTTTGCCTCCTGTTTAATCATCGGCAGCTCGTTGGCCAGGCGTGCCACCTGCCCTGCAAAACTGGCGAGCACACCGTCACATGCCTGACCCGCGTCGACAATGATGCGCACCAGGTCTAAGTCGCTGCGGCACATATCGCAGATGATGCCGTATTCCACCTCACGAATGCGCTCAACGGCTTTTTTGGTATCGCCACTGACCACCAACTCCAGCATACCAGGTGGGGTTGTCAGATCTGTAACGCGTTCGGTAACTTCAGGCAGTTCGACAATGCTCAGGAACGCCGCGATAGACGGATCATCCTCTACGCCAGCCCTGCCTTTGATCGCGCGAAGAGTCGCGTCGACAATTTCCTCAAACCGTTCACCTTCATCGCACACCGCCTGATTGGTGTAGACAACGCGACCGTCGTACCATGCACCGGCGCGTACTTCGACCGTTGCGTCCTTCATTTTGTGAGTGAACGCCACGAGTGCCGCGCGTTTCTGTTTAACACCAGGCAGCTCCGGGGACTCTCCAAAACGAACCCATACCCGCATGTATTTCGAGCCTTCCCCAAGAGGTGCGGTGCTCACAGACGTGGCGATGTGCTCCAGCGCAGTTTGGATCGCCTCATCGATAATCTTCTGGCGCTCTTCTGTATCAATTTCTACGCCTGATTTGTCGATAATTTCGGTAACGG
The DNA here is from genome assembly GCF_001463265.1 of Citrobacter sp. 50677481. Lineage (NCBI taxonomy): Bacteria > Pseudomonadati > Pseudomonadota > Gammaproteobacteria > Enterobacterales > Enterobacteriaceae > Citrobacter > Citrobacter sp. 50677481. Next base: position 7,132 of record NZ_LNHZ01000047.1, on the reverse strand, counting down.
ACTTCTGAATATCTGCTTTCATAAAGGTTCCTCAATTCCTTCGTCGCGCATATTCTTACAGAAAAATAAGTATGTATCTACTTATCAATGTAGGCGTTTAGTTTCGTTTATAAAAAATGCTCTTAATCTTGTCCAGTTGTAGCTGTCAGGTCACTTCTATATGATTTCACTTAACTAATACGTTAAACACACAAGGCTTAGGTCTATGACAACGTTGTCCAAAAACGTGATGCAACACAGGAAGGTATTGAAAGAAACTGGTTTGGCGTTTGCCAAATCTATACCGCTTGTTGGACCTCATATTGAGGCAGCGGAAAAAATGTTCACGTTGTTCTCAGAGATAAATGCGACGACTTGTCGTGATCGATTCAACCGTTACATTATGGGCATTGGTGAAATTTGCGACGATGAGGTCGATATCTCAAGAGAACACTTTTCGGCGTTAGTCAAAAAGCTCGTGCTTGATGATGAAGACAAGAAAACAGAATACTACATTCGCTTGACGGTAAGCCTAGCCCGCAGCAGCCTTAACGACGATGAAAAACTATTTTTTATCCACATACTGAGTGGGTTAACCTGCTTTGATATTGAATATGCGCGCAAACTTTACATCACAACAAGCTCGCCAATAAAAGGCTATAAATCAACTGTATTAGCCCAAGTTAGTCTCACATCACAAAAAAGTGGAATGGCTCTGAGATCGCTAAATAAGCTCATAACCTCGGGTCTCGTCTACGAAGACAGGGCTGGCGAGATCCAAGCGAACCCCATGTTCAAATTAACAGATGAACTTGAGCGTCTTTTAGGATTTATTTTTCACAAGGATGATTTGGAGCCTGAAGCTTTATCTATTGAGCCAAAGGAAGAATACGACGTCATTATCATTGAAAGCAGCGAAATCTATAGTGGGGCATATCCAAACAGCATTTATCGTAGTTTGAAAGCCGCCGGCATTAAGGTTTGCATAGAAAAAAATGAAGACTGCATTACAACCAAGCTGGCAAAGTACTTCATCTCAGTCAAGACAGGGAGCGGACTCAATGGTGAAGGTGAGTGGATTGAATTTGGGCAAATTTACGTCCTCAAACGCCTAGATTCAAGCAGTAAACGTTTCTATGAAAATGAGCACAGTGAGACAGTCAGTATCAGCAATTTTAAACCTAAGGATAACGACCAAACATACGATGCAAGTTTGCTAAATATAGCACTAAATAATATCGCTGCGTTTGTCCTGAACCGTCTGTCTCCCACAACTTAAACTACACGAGTGACTTGATACCGAGCACTTTGCATTTTAACTCCAGCTGTTTGGAGTAAGGCTTGGCACGATAATAGGCTTTGAGGATCTGCTCTGACGTCGCGTCGCCCGGGTCGAGACCTTCTTCGCCCAGACAGGCCACTTTGACATTTAGTCCGATGCTGGTGAGGCGTTTGGCCGCCGACATGGTGTTGCGGATCGCTTGCTTCTCGCTATCCCACATCATGATGACGTTGCGTAATCCACGCGCCTTGAGCGTCAGGAACGCGCCCAACTGATCTTCAGCGTCCTCATTCATATTTCCGGACAAGTGCATCCCGAACGTGCCAATTGGCTCTACATAATCCCTCAGCGTCTCTTCGTCGAAGATGGCTCGCTTCACGCCCATTACGTCAAATGCCCCTTCACACACAACGACTGTTTGTTTCCCGACTGCGTTGTGGCCGTTGTAGAGAAACTTACCCGACGCCGGCAGCTGCATAGGGAAGAGATAACGGCGTTCTGCTGCACCGGTAATGTCACGCCCCTGGAAGGTCTTCATCACGCCATCCAGATCGTAAACCGGTATCAGGATGCGCATATCAAACACCTGCCCTTTGACCTGGTCTGTGTACGGATCGACGTATGCGTGCTTGCCTTCGACGCAGTAACGCAGATCAAAGTATTTGGCCAGCTCCGGGGAAACCTGGCGCTCCACCAGATAATCAGGAAGACGACCGTCAATGGGGAGTTCGTAATGTCGCGGGAGAGCGACTGGCCCTTCGAGTTCAACCTTGCTGGCCAGCACGACCTCTTCCTTCTTCGGCGCCCATCCTTGTGAGATCAGCGCGTTCTGGACGTACTCTTCAAAATCGCGACGGGATTTGCCGCTGTAGTGCTTGAGGAAGACCAGCTTGTTGAACTGAATCTCTTCGGGATGATCGCCAGCAAAGCATTTGCCGACGCCATTGGTCAGGTTGAAATAAACCTTCCAGTTTGAGCTGCCGCATACCGGACACTCCTTGATATTCACCTCACGTCCACGAGTACTGACGCCACCACGACGGTAGATGATTCCTTCCATATCGAGCCATTGTTCAAAATCCAGCTCGGTCAGTAATTCTTTCAAGTCGCTCACGTTCTTAACCCTACTTTTTGCAGGTAATATCTTGATAAGCCTCGGTATTTGAATACCATAAAGGCTCATGTGTTTTTTCTTTTGTGGCTTTGGCAAAAGAGAAAATTTGTTCTCTTATGGAGATCGGCGTGGAGAGCGTTTCCCCACGCCTTCTTTTTTAGAGGACGTCCATAATGCGTTCGATGAATCGCATTTGTTCGAGGTTCTGCTTAACGCGGATGCTTACGCCGCCTTTCTGGTTACGTGAACCAGCGAAGTACAGACGCGCTTCGCCTTTCGCTTCTTCCTCTTCCGTTTTGTTGATCGTGATAACGAGGTCAGCGATACGCACCTTCTCGATGTTGTCCGCTGCGTGCATCATTGTGGCCACCTCTGAAGCACCACCTTCTCTGTTAGTCTGCGATGCAGTGATGCCGGCAACGTTGTGTTTGTCGTACAGCGCACGCAGGTCAGTGTAGATGCTGCGAATGTTGGCTCGGTCGTCGCGGAGGTCGTAGCTGGCACGCATCAGGTCAGCGTAGTCGACCACGACCATGTCGGGGATCATGCCATTGGCTTTCATGCTGCCCAACATACGATCCAGATCTGCAGGCGACATGCTTCCGGACGGTCGTTCAACAATCCACAAGCTCCCCACGCCTTTCGTCGCGCCCAGCTCTGCCAGTTTGCGATGGACGTCGTCGCGGCGCTCCACCAGCTTGGACATTTCGGTCTCAGACAGACGTGCGTCAAAGCGATCTGACAGAATGGAGGTGTGAACTTCCAGCGACAGATACAGGACGTTGTAACCGGCAAGCGTGGCGTTGATGGAGAACTCACCCATCGCCGTCGATTTACCAGACTTCGCGAAGCCCATGAACAGCACCATTTCACGCTTTGCCCAGCCTTTCTGGTAAAGCAGCTTGTCGAGCAGCGGTAGGCCCGTTGTGATGCTGTTTGGCACGTAATCGTCGGACGCTTCGTACTCACGCGCCTTGTAACGCTCTGCTGACTCAGAGAAGTAATCGTAGATGCCGGTCGCTTCGTTAGAGCCGATTTGCTGGACTTTGGCCATGATTGCCATCGCGCCCTGGAAATCGCCCTTCTCTTTCATCTCAGCCGCTTTAATCAGCGCGTCGTCGAACGCTACGCTTTTGGCAAACGTCGCAACCTGGTCGACCATGTACGCCGTATCTGACAGCTTCTCAGCGAGAATCCGCTTAAACGCCTCAACGACGTCGGGGAACAGCTCTTCGCGGATCGTCTTATCGCGTTTGGCGCGTTTGAGCATGTCGAGGATGGCCGACGATGATGGTGCGCTCTTATACATTCTGTAGTAGCCCGACACCATGTTAACAAGAATGGCGTTGGCCGCATTGGAGAACTGGTTTGGCGCAACCAGATCACCGGCGCGAGTCAGAAACTCATGGTCGCGACAGAAGTAGGCTGCGAGTCGATTCTGGAAGTCGTCGTCGAACTCTTCAGACAACCCTCGTCCTGTGTGGCAAAGTTCGGTCATGTGCTTTCCTTTGGTGCTTAAACAATTTGTTTTCTAATACTAAAAAAGCCAAATAGGGGATCAACAGAATCGCCGTGCTTCTTCCAGTTCTTCCGGGAAGTGCGCGTAAATCACACGCTCAGGCACGATTTCCATCAACCAGACAGCGGAGAAGATGATGCGGACGCGTTTGTCTCGGGTAATGCCACGCAGACGCTCCAGAACCCACTCAAAATAGCGTTCTTGAATCGGGTCGTGCTGCATGTCTCCCAGATGCTTAAAACTCACCAGAGAGTCATCCAGACGGGTTACAGCGCGTTTGGCTAACTTCTCTTCGAATATCTCAATCAGCTCGGGCTGCCAGAGATGCTGGGGGCGAGGTAATTTGTCCCACAGACGGCGTGCAGCTGCGGAAAGAACGGTAGAAATGAAGTAGTCATAAGAGCAGCAGTACTGGTCGGCAAATTGGCGTGCTTTCCAGAGAGACGTTTTGTTGGCCGTCGACAGCTCCTGATACGGCACACGTTTCAAACCGGTAGTGAACTGGGCCGTCTCATAGTGTTCGCGGCCATGCGACAGCATGATGTATGAGTACTGGCGCTTGTATGTCTCAGTGAAGAGGCATGTGGCCATAAGCGGGTGCATGTCGCGGTAATCAAACCACTTTGTCTCGAACAGCTCCGCCTCATCCTTGCAGCGTGACAGCCCAATATTCTCGGCCACCCACTTGTCCATGACTGTGGTGTCCCACTCGGTCATGAAGTCGTACTGGTCGTTGTTAATAGTGTTAAAGAAGATCTGGCTCATGTGCTCCGCCTGATAGGTAGCTACTTACTTATCATAATGGGCGAATCATAGCGACTGGAGACTGTTTTTGGAAGTGGAAACGGAAGGGAATGTGTCTGGGAAGTTGGCATAGAAAAAAACCTGCTTCCGTATAAATAATAAGTATACTTAGTATTTATATACAGAAGCAGGTTCCAAATTCAACCAGCAGGATGCTTAAACATCTTTTAGATAGCCTGGAAACCAATGTTTCATGATATACCTAAAATGTGCTCTAGTTGGTTCAAAAACCTGTCTAGATACCAGCGCCCCATCAGGATGATTCTGAACAGACTGTTCTTTTTCCATATCGTAAAAATTATGAGTTATCTCTGGGGGGAAGAAAATATTTCTGTCCAGTGGCACTGTCGCAAAAGGATTGTAGTAAATATGAAGACCGTCAAAGTGCGTCTCTTCATGAGCAGTGGAATGGCAAACTACAATATCCGCACCAGTGACTTCGTTATTTAAAAAATGCCGATATGTAGTGATGAAATGATCAGGTCCTATCCTTTGTGTGTGCTTTCCCTCGTTTTTCATCCCTTCATTGGCGATGAAATCATTCACATCAATGGCTCGATATCGTGTCGATCTTACATATCTACCGATACCGCTTTGAACCACGGCTTTTCCAAAAGTGCCGGTGGTGGAGAAAATAACCGCACTTATTTCTTTATATGAGTCGTTAGTAAATATACCTAATGGAATTTCAACGTCTTCATTCTTTTTGATTGAGGTAACTTTAGTTTGGCTGCCAGTCACCAAATTTCTGGTGGTAGGTTCCTCAATGCCAAACAACACTCGATTGATGATTGTGTTATTTTGAGACAATGATAAATCGGAGTCAAAGGGTGCAAGCGCCAGAACAAACGGTTTATTAATTACATGAGACATCGTAGAGTACGGAAATTTTTTGCCATTAACTCCTGTAAAAAGATCATGTTTGTCTTTGATTTTTCCGATTAATTTTAGCGTTGATTGATGTTTGAATTTTGATTCGCTAAAAAGAGCACCTGCAGGTGGATTATGTGGCCGATCTGATATCACAGCTTCGACGTTAAACTGGTAGCCTGACGGTGTAGTAACACAGAAATCGGGACTGTCTTTTGTGTAGTCGACAGAATAATCGAGACGAATAAACATTTCGTTCAGATACAATTCCCATAAGGCGGAATTGAAAGTTGTCTGAAACTCTTTAACGAATTTAGTCTGCTCACCGCTACGCTCCAGTAACCCACGCCCCCACGACTGTATCACTTCTCTTACTGGAGCATATGTATTATCTTGATAAATCTGTTTAAAAGATTCGTGCAGCTTGTTTTTTGCTATTTTGGTTGAGAACAAATCCATTATTAGCCTCACTAACCAGTTCAATAAGAAAAGCGCCCAACATAATCATTTGAGGAAAGTCTGGGGCTACTTCAGCTTTTCTTTGACAAGAAGATAACCATCATCAGGTGTACTCATTTTGTAAACCTCGATGCTCGTGTCTAGCTGTGTCCGGGCATATTCTTCTACTTCAGGAGAAACGTTATGCCCAAGAATGATCTCTCTAATATATTTCTTATCAAATGCCTGAGCGCCTATTTTTTTAGTAATAACCCTTTGTTCTTCCTCATATTTCCAGCATTCGTGTTTGTAGAAAAAGAGCTTATCAAAAAGTACCTTAAACTCATCTGTAACTTCATCGAACACGGGAACAGAAGGTATATATTTCACATTATCAAAGCTGTGATACCCCTCAATAGAGGTAACAAAATCATCATCAAAGCCTATGCAGAAACCTTTATGCGACACTGAGTAATGTGACCACATCAAGATGTTATCTTCGTTTGGTGACAAGCACACCACACCAAAAGCCCCTAATGATTCTTTCCGCAAATCCACAGCCACCGATTTTGCAGCTTCAGGAGCTACAGCATCCCAGTCTTCAAAGGAAAAATCCTTACATCCATTTTCTTCAAAGTGTTTCCGGCGCTCCACTTCTGTACCTCCCATCGTTATCGAAACTTTGAACTCTGATGGGTCGTTGAATGAAGAAGGTGCGCTAGCAGAGATAGTGCCGTCCTCTACAAACCGTTTGAGGTTACGTAACACTTTTTGCGAATCTTCACTTCCAATATATTTGTAGAGCATTAGGGAACCTATAGAGAGAGGTGCCAAGCAGCACCCCAATAAAATTAACTTTTCTTCATCAACTCGCGTTTGATTTCATCGGTACGCATCGTGACGTCAGCAGCAGAGATCGCCTCGTTCAGTGCCATGATGTCTACGATTTCCTCCGGCGACTTCTCTGCCAGATGGAAAACGGCTGCACGAATCACGTCAGAATGGGCGCACTTCTCGAAACGAGGGATTAACCGCATTACTTTCTGCAGCTCGAAGTACTCGCGTTCCAGCGACATTGTGCGGCTCTTAATCTTGCACTTCCTACGAGTCGGCAGTCCCTGCGGTC
>NZ_LNHZ01000046.1:0-886 GCF_001463265.1 Citrobacter sp. 50677481 | reverse complement strand
ACCAGGCGGTTTGCGATGAATTTCTTCTCAATGAAGGCGTTCCCGCGCAGGCAAATACTGGCGACCACCATCAACATAAAGCGTGATGGTGTCATTTCTGAATTGGGTCGGCGGCACAGTATCGAATAAGCCGGATGATCGGTTGCCGCTTTACGCGAACCGTCAGGCTGTCGAACGTATATTTTCAGCGGAAGGGTTGAAATAGACTCGCTTAACAGCCTTACGCATGCCCACACAGCCGATAGCTGGATGGCTTTATCGGCCGTTACCACCTTTCCGCTGCTGCTGGTACCAAACCATTCCTCCCATAACGTGCCGGTAGTCAGGCTGACAGGAACCCCAAGCCAGTTAAGCAGGGCACTTTTCACCCGGCCTGGCCGTTTGTTTTTTTTCATCAGAAACCTACCATGATGGGATTATTGAAGAATCCGGAGAGATCCTGCTGGTCGTTGCCACCGTTAACCAGAACGCGGCTCATTGCTGTGAACAATGCCGCAGGACCATCAATCTTGGCCTCTGGTGTGGATTTATTAGGAAAAATGTTCTCGTTCCGGTCAGGTTTGACGGTTACGTTGGACATCATCCAGTTCATTACCGGGTGATCGCTGTGATGGAATCGGCCACCGTATACCAGCGCTTCGACCTCTTTCATCGCTTCAGAGAAATTGCGAACCGTCTGCGGCACTTCCACCAGCGGCAACCCTTCCTCTGCCAGCGCAAGGCTGAACTGTGTTGCGCTCCATGGGTCGAAACCGATTTCTTTCAGGCTCTCACCAGCAACCCACACCTGAAGCTCTTCCTTAATCTGGGTATGATCGATTACGTCCCCGTCGGTAAGGATCAGTTTGTCCATCCCGGCCCACTTACGATAGAGCTCTGCCATCTG
>NZ_LNHZ01000045.1:0-716 GCF_001463265.1 Citrobacter sp. 50677481 | reverse complement strand
TTCATTGAGAAGAAATTCATCGCAAACCGCCTGGTATCGCTGGTGCCCTTGCTGCCGCAGAACATGGTGGTTAAGCGTCTTACTACCGGGGCGCTGGAGTACAAATACACCGAAAACGGTAGCGAACGCGTCATTCCTGTCAAAAACATTATGCACATTCGTGGATTCGGTCTGGATGGTGTTTGCGGCATGATACCAATGAAAACCGGCCGCGATGTGATCGGTTCTGCGATGGCGGTAGAAGAATCTGCGGCAAAAATATTCGAGCAAGGGTTACAAAGTTCTGGTTTCCTGACAGCGGAACAAGCATTAAACGATGAGCAGAGGGAAAGGCTCCGGGAGTACATGGCAAAGTTCACCGGCTCTAAAAATGCCGGAAAGATAATGGTACTGGAAGGCGGGTTAAAGTATCAGGGCGTCACCATGAACCCGGAAGATGCTCAGATGCTGGAAAGCCGTTCTTTCAGTATTGAGGAAATTTGCCGTTGGTTTCGCGTCCCGCCCTACATGGTTGGTCACACCACCAAACAAAGCAGCTGGGCTTCCAGCCTGGAAGGGATGAACCTCCTGTTCCTGACGCATACGCTCCGTCCCTTACTGGTCAATATCGAGCAGGAGATAGGGCGCTGCCTGCTGGACAGTGATGATGAGGTGTTTGCGGAGTTCTCTGTTGAAGGACTTCTGCGCGCCGATAGCGTCGGACGTGCCGCGTACTA
>NZ_LNHZ01000044.1:0-14750 GCF_001463265.1 Citrobacter sp. 50677481 | reverse complement strand
TTGCCCAGATGCCGCTGGCAAACGCGAAACAGGTTATCGAGTCCGTTGGCCACCAGGTGATCTCCGCTGAAGCCCTGAAAACCTTTGCTTCCAGTGTGGAAGGCGGTAAGCGCATCAGCATCCCGGTTAAGGCTGCCCTGACTTCGGTGGATGTGCCTGATGGTGTTGTAGAGCCACAGCGCCTGCCGGGTATTGATACGGCACCGAAACAGCGCCTGTTCATCCGCGATTTGATCGCTCCAGGCCGTACGTCCTCCTCAGCTATTTTCTGGGTGCAGCAGACAGGCTTTACCAATAACGCGAAAGTGGTTCCTGAAAATACGCAGAAACCATACAGCGAAATTGAGTTCACGCCGAAAATCACTGGCGTCAGCACCATTGCCCACCTGTTCAAAGCCTCAAAGCAGATCCTGGATGACTTCGCACAGTTGCAGTCCACCGTTGATGCCGAAATGCGCTACGGGCTGAAGTATGCAGAAGAGCAGGAAATTCTCTTCGGTGATGGTACCGGCGTTCATCTGCACGGCATCGTTCCTCAGGCGTCAGCGTTCAATCCGGCGTTCACTGTCGAACAGCAGAGCGGGATTGACGATCTGCGTCTGGCAATGTTGCAGGCACAGCTGGCACGCTTCCCGGCGTCTGGTCATGTTCTTCACTTCATTGACTGGGCACGGATCGAGCTGACCAAAGACAGCCTGGGTCGTTACATTCTGGCGAACCCTGCGGCGCTGACTGGTCCGACTCTGTGGGGCCTGCCGGTTGTTGCAACGGAAGCGGCAGCCTTCCAGGGTAAATTCCTGACCGGTGCATTTAACGCTGGCGCGCAAATCTTCGATCGCGAAGATGCGAACGTGGTTATCTCCACGGAGAACGCGGACGACTTCGAGAAAAACATGATCACCATCCGTTGCGAAGAACGTCTGGCGCTGGCTGTGAAACGCCCTGAAGCGTTCGTGTACGGTTCATTCAGCACCGGCGCGGGTAGCTGATAACTATTGCGGCCTTCGGGCCGCTTTTTTCGGGGCAAACAAATGCTTGATCAGAATGTGGTGAAACAGCATTGCCGCATTGATACCGACTTTATGGGTGATGATGCTCTGCTGGAGATTTACGCAGGTGCAGCGGCTCGGTACGTCCAGACATGGACACGCCGAACGCTCTATGAAAAGGAAAGCAGCCCTGGCTACGCTGACGATCCGGACCCGATACTGCTCAATGATGATGTTAAGGCAGCCATGCTACTGCTTATCGGTCACTGGTATGCAAACCGGGAATCCGTGTCCATCGGGCAAACCGTTGCAGAGGTCCCGCTTGCAGTTGAAGCCCTGCTTCAGCCATACCGAATTTACGGAGTGTAGGAGGAGTTATGCAGGCCGGAAGACTGAGAGACAGGGTGGTAATTCAGAACATCACAACATCCAGAGACCCTTCTGGTCAGCCTGTTGAAACGTGGCATGACGGCGCGACTACATGGGCAGAAGTTAAAGGTATCAGCGGGCGTGAGCTTGTAGCGGCAGGTGCAGAAACGGCCGTAGCCACTATCAGGGTATGGACTCGATTTCGTAACGATATAACTGCTGCGTCAAGACTCAGGGTTGTGACTGGCCCGTTCAAGGGAGTCATTCTAAATATCATTGGTCCGCCAATCCCTGATTCTCGTGGCATTCAGCTCGAAATTCTTTGCAAACAGGGTACCGAAAAATGATTGAGACAAGCCTCGATTTTTCCGGGCTGAATGACATCGCAAAGGATCTGGAGGCGCTTAGCCGTGCCGAAAACAACAAGGTTCTGCGTGATGCTACGCGCGCCGGTGCCGAAGTACTTAAGGAAGAGGTGATCGCACGCGCACCAGTGCGCACCGGGAAACTGAAAAAAAACGTGGTGGTGGTGACCCAAAAAAGCCGCCGCCGCGGGGAAATTTCTTCCGGCGTCCATATTCGTGGCGTTAACCCGCGCACCGGCAACAGCGATAGCACGATGAAGGCGAATAACCCGAGAAACGCCTTTTACTGGCGATTCGTTGAACTGGGAACAGCCAACATGCCTGCGCATCCGTTTGTACGACCCGCTTACGATACGCGCGAGGAAGAGGCCGCCAGCGTCGCCATTGCCAGGATGAATCAGGCTATTGATGAGGTATTGAGCAAGTGAATGAAGATAATATCTACGCCTTGCTTTCTCCGCTGGCAGAAGGACGGGTATATCCCTATGTTGCGCCATTAGGTAGTGACGGGAAACCGTCTGTCTCTCCACCCTGGATTATCTTTTCCATCGTCGATGATGTTTCCGTTGACGTGCTGTGTGGCCAGGCAGAGAGCAGGGTTTCCGTTCAGGTCGATGTGTATTCCACTTCGATCGCTGAATCACGCTCCCTGAGAGATTTGGCGCTCGCTTCGCTTAAGCAGTTAAACCCTACAGAGGTGGTAAAAATCCCCGGGTACGAGCCAGATTATCGGCTCTACCGTGCCACCCTGGATTTTAAAGTTACCCCCTGACGATTAATTCACCCAACGAACCCGCCTGATGGCGGGTTTTCTTTTTCCAGGAGACAGCTATGTCTGCACTTTACGAAAAATCGCAGCTGACGAAGATCCTTATTTCCTCTGCGCCAGCCACCAAAGAAACGATGGACTCCGCAACATTCCTCGATTTGAGTTGCACCATCAAAGAGATTCAGTTCACCGGCGGTCAGAAGCAGGATATCGACGTTACAACTCTTTGCTCAACCGAGCAGGAGAATATTAACGGCCTGCCTTCTCCGTCAGAAATTTCTCTTTCCGGTAACTTCTATAAGAATCCGGCGCAGGACGCCTTGCGTGAAGCGTATGACAACGATACGACCTACGCGTTCCAGGTTATCTTCCCGTCCGGCAAGGGCTTTAAGTTCCTGGCTGAAATCCGCCAGCACACCTGGTCTTCCGGCACCAATGGCGTAGTGGCGGCAACGTTCTCCCTGCGCCTGAAAGGTAAGCCTGAAAACATCGAGTCTGGCTCCTGAGAGGTCTCATGAAGAATATTAAAAATCTCGCCCTGGCTAAGATGTCGGGCTTTCGTCATAAGACGGTCGCAGTTCCTGAGTGGGAAGGCGTCAAAGTGGTTCTCCGTGAGCCGTCAGGTGAAGCCTGGCTGCGCTGGCAGGAAGTGGTAAAAGCGGGTGCTGATGATGAAAATGTGTCGGTATCTGAAAAGGCACACCGTAACCTTTGCGCTGACGTGGTGCTCTTCATTGACGTTCTATGTGACACCGATAAGCAACCGGTATTCAGCGTAGACGAAGAAGAGCAGGTGCGTGAAATCTACGGCCCCGTCCATTCACGCCTGCTCAAACAGGCGCTTGACCTGATCAACAATGCGGACGAAGCGCGGGAAAAGTCTCAACCCCCGGCGTAAAGTTTCTGATGTCGCTTGCGCTCCGGATGGGGCGCACGCTCTCAGAGCTTCGGCAGAATATGACGGCAAGCGAGCTTCTGATGTGGATTGAGTACGACAGGCAAAGTCCGGTTGGCGATATTCGCGGTGACATTCAGGCCGCCCAGATCGTCTCTGCCATCTACGGTTCGCAGGGGGCAAAAGTACCGCTGGACGATGCGATCCTGCGCTGGGGTGGTGAGGAGCAATCAGAACCGAATGACCCGTTTGCAGGGCTTGAGGCGGCTTTAATTGCTGCATCAAATTAGGGCGGTAAACCGCCCGTAACTTAGTTTATTTGCGATAATATAAAAACTATAAAGCCTATAAGGATTATAGCCCCTATAACTTTACCTATGTTCTCTGCTACATTTTCTGTCTGCTGTGCCTGCGCATTCAATTCTGAAGTTTTATCTAAAATGGTATCAGTAATAGCGTTAAATTCTTCGGAAAGAGTATTGTAAATAGAAATTTGAGCCTCTTCCGGCTCATTTTCAAAAAATTCGTTGATGACATCATTGCTCTCAAGTGTGGCTATGTGAATATTCTCACCTAAAGAGGATATATAATCAAAATAATCACACTGAGTTTTTGCTAACCCTCTAATTTTTAATCTGTTAGGCTTATAGGAAAGCGTTCCGTCTTCCTTTTCCCTAACTTCGTAGTAGTCATCCGGGTTGCCGGGAACTTCAAAGTTCAAGCTCAACATATATGTCTCCATGTGCAAAAAAAAGCCAAGCCTCTGAGTTGTTAGTCCAAGTGGCTATTCTATTTTCATTATTAAGGTACAAGAGATGGCGGCTCTACGCGAACTAATAATTAAAATCTCCGCGAACTCTCAATCTTTCCAGAGTGAGATTGCTCGCGCCTCACGAATGGGTGCAGATTATTACCGAACCATGCAAAATGGAGGGAGGCAATCAGCAGCCGCTGCCCGCGAAAGCGAGAGGGCACTTTCTGATCTTACTAAGGGATTTGCATCAGCAGGGAAAGCCGCCGCGGCTGCTAGCGCAGCGTTTGCTACCGGGAAAATTGTTCAGATCGCTGACGAGTGGAACTCCGTAAACGCGCGACTCAAGCAGGCATCATCTTCTGCTGACGATTTTGCAGCTTCTCAGCGTCAGTTGATGGAGATAAGTCAAAGAACTGGGACGGCGTTCGCAGATAATGCAAACCTTTTTTCCCGCGCTGCGGCTTCAATGCGTGAATACGGGTATAGCTCCGATGAAGTCCTGAAAATTACCGAAGCTGTTTCTACCGGCCTCAAACTTTCGGGGGCTAACACCCAGGAAGCGAGTTCTGTTATCACTCAATTCAGCCAGGCGCTGGCACAGGGCGTTCTTCGTGGCGAGGAGTTTAACGCTGTTAACGAATCCGGTGACCGCGTTATCCGCGCACTTGCCGCCGGAATGGGCGTGGCCCGCAAAGACCTCAAGAGCATGGCCGATCAGGGGCAGCTTACGATTGATAAGGTTGTTCCAGCTCTGGTAGGCCAGTTAGATAATTTGCAAGATGAGTTCAAAAGCTTACCACAAACGGTTTCTGGTTCCTTGCAGAAGGTTACTAACTCATTCATGCAATGGGTTGGCGGCATTGATCAGGCTACCGGCGCAACGGCAGGTTTGTCTGGCGGGCTGGATAGTTTAGCCCAAACTCTGGATGCGTTCACTTCTTCAGCTGTTAGCGGTGCCTTGAATGACGTTGCTGACAATATGTCCACAATAACAACAGTGGCTGGGGCGCTTGTTGGTGTTGGGCTGGCAAGATATCTCAGTGGAGTGGTAACTAGCGCCACGAGCGCTACCGGCGCGCTAATTTCTGCGGCTAAGTCAGAGGTTGCACTTGCTGTTGCGCAAGATAAAGCGGCTCAGTCTGCTGTTGCAGCTTCAAGGGCTGAAGTTTACCGTGCTCAGCAAGCAGTACAGAGTTCAAGAAGTGCAGATGTTCAGGCAGCTCAGCAAGAAAAAGTCGCAGCAGCTGAAGCAAAAGTTACAGCAGCTCAAGCCAGACTGACTACCGCTCTTGCAAGTGGCACCGCTACGGAAAAAGTCAGGGCCAGAACTGCACTTGAGCGTGCACAGGCAGGGCTGGTAGCAGCTAAAAATGCCGACGCCCAGGCTGTCGCTGAAAGGCGTTTGGCTTCAGCTCAGGCTGCCTTAAGCCGGAACCTTGCAAACCGTGTTTCGGCTCAAAGCAATCTCAATAGCGTGACATCCGTCGGCACTCGGCTCATGAGTGGTGCACTTGGTCTCATCGGTGGAGTTCCTGGTTTGGTTATGTTGGGTGCAGGAGCCTGGTATGCGATGTATCAGAATCAGGAGCAGGCTCGGCGTTCTGCTCAGGAATATGCCAGTCAAATTGACGAGATACGAGAAAAAACCTCCCGCATGTCTTTGTCTGAAACAGACGATAATAGGGGGAGGACTGTTGGTGCTCTGGTAGAGCAAAATCGTCTGATTGATGAGCAAGCCAAAAAGGTTGGTGAGCTGAAGACCCAGATCGATGATTTGAATGCATCGCGTGGAAAACCGGGCATTACCAGCGAGAACGATGCAAATATACTGAGAGCGATAGCTATTGTTACGGATCAGCTTGCTGTTGAAGAGGGAAAATTAAATGACATGCGAGATAAATCTCGCGGCATACAGCAGGCTCTCGAAGAAATTGAACGGCGTCGTAATGATTTAATTCGCGAACAAGCCTGGCGACAGAATGCGGTATATCAGTCGATGATCATGATGAATGGTCAGCATACTGAATTTAACCGCCTGTTGGGGCTGGGTAATCAGCTCCTTATGGCTCGTCAGGGGCTGGCTAACGTCCCGCTCAGACTTCCTCAGGCCGACCTCGACAAAAAGCAAACCGATGCCCTCGAAAAGAGCCGCCGGGATCTGGAGTTGTCACGCCTGAAGGGTGAAGCAAAAGAGCGCCTGCGACTGAGTTATGCAGCCGATGACCTGGGGTTAACCAGTGATCCGCAATTCCAGACAGGCCGTCAGGAGTTGATTAATAACGGTCTTGCTGAATGGCGGAATAATGAGGCCAACAAACCTAAGGCGAAGGGCGGTAAAACCGAAGGCGAGAAAACCGAGGATGTGTATAAGCGCCTTATCAAGCAGCAAAAAGAGCAGATTGCCCTGCAAGGCCAGAATACTGAACTGGCGAAGGTTAAATACCAGGTCAGCCAGGGGGAGCTTGCTTCTCTGACAGAAGCCCAGAAAAAGACGGTATTGCAGAATGCTGCGCTGATTGACCAGGTTAAATTACGTGAGCAACTGCGAAATTACGAAGCCAACCTTGCCGACAGTAACGCCAGCGCCCGCGCAGCCAATGAAGCGCAACTGCTGGGATACGGGCAGGGAACCAGGTTCCGTGAAAGACTTCAGGAGCAGTTCAATCTGCGTAAGGAGTTTGAGCAGAAGAATACCGATCTTCTCCGCCAGCGTCAGGCTGGTGAAATCGACGAGACGTTCTATCAGCAGGGGCTGGCACTTAATAAGCGCTACCTCGAAGAGCGCCTGCGCGACCAGGAGGGATATTACGCAGCTTCTGATGCGCAGCGTGACGACTGGATGACGGGACTGTCTGAGGGTTATGCGAACTGGGTGGACGAAGCTACTGATTATTCTTCCATGGCCGCTGACGGCATGAAGCAGGCCATGGGTGGCGCGGTCACCACGATCACCGACATGCTCAATGGCAACGTTGACAGCTGGAAGGACTGGGGCGTGAGCGTACTGAAGATCATCCAGAACGTTCTGGTGAACATGGCTGTTGCTAATGGCGTCAGCTCAATTGGATCACTGTTCAGTTTTGGAGCCTCGTCAGCCGCAACCGCCGGCAGCGGTACCGCTATTCAGAATGCTGGCGCGAACTTTACCTTTAATGCGAAGGGTAATGTTTACGACTCTCCGTCCCTGAGCGCTTACAGCAATGGCGTTTTTCAGACGCCTCAGCTGTTTGCTTTTGCCAAAGGCGCAGGGGTTTTTGCCGAGGCCGGTCCGGAAGCCATTATGCCGCTTACGCGCGCCGCTGATGGTTCTCTCGGTGTTCGTGCGGTCGGAGGTGGCGGCGGTCAGTCCGTATCGTCGGCGCCACAGGTTTATATCACTATCGATGGCAACGGCAACACCTCAACGCAAACCTCACCAGGCCTTGAGCAATTTGGTGCTGAAGTCGGGAAATTTGTCGATCAGCGATATAAGCAGAATGTAATGCGTGATATCCGCCCCGGCGGTGACATCTGGAACGCAATGAAAGGAACCCGATAACTATGGCCATTGAAACTTTCACCTGGTGCCCACGAATAAACGCGGAGGCTGATACAAGTTTCCGCGTCAGAAAAGCCCAGTTTGGCGATGGATATGAGCAGGTTTCAGGGGATGGATTGAACACCAGAACCCAGCAATGGACGCTCAACTTCACTGGCAACGAAACCTACATTTCTGCCATTAAATCTTTTCTCGACAGGCATGAAGGAACGAAAGCCTTTCAATGGAAGCCACCGCTCGAACCTTTGGGTTTGTATCGTTGCGAAACGTATAAACCCACCGGGCTTGGCGCGGGGAAATTCAACCTTGAAGCAACATTCATCCAGGCATTTAAACCATGAGCTTAAACGCAGATTATCAGAAGCTGGAATCCGGAAACGATGTTCGTCTGATTGAGGTGGACGGTTCTTCCTTTGGGCTAACGGACGTTCTCCGCTTTCACAATTACAGCATTCCCCATACAGAAGCGGAAATCATCGCCGCTGGTGGGGATGAGTCCAAGCTTCCGGCGAAACCAATCTGGTGGCAGGGAAATGAATACGCCGCCTGGCCGTATCAACTGGAAGGTCTGGAGAAATCAACCAGTGGGAGCAATGCAACGCCATCACTGACGGTTGCGAACATCGAAAGCTCCATTTCTGCTCTGTGTCTTGCGTATGACGATCTGCTGCAGGCGAAAGTCACTATTCACGACACAAAAGAGAAATATCTCGATGCCAGGAATTTCGCAGACGGTAACACTACAGCAGACCCGACTCAGGAAAAGCTGCAGGTCTGGTATATCGACGGGAAAACGGGCGAGCTTGCCGGTGAAACCGTTGAATTTGTTCTGTCCAGCCCAATGGACCTGCAGGGGCAAATGATCCCGACGCGACAGCTTCACTCCCTGTGTACCTGGTGCATCAGGAATAAATATCGCACCGGCGACGGATGCGACTATGCCGGAACCCGCTATTTTGATAAAAACAACAACCCAGTGAGCGATCCGTCGCTGGATGAATGCAACGGCACGCTGACGGCCTGCAAACTCCGATTCGGCGAAAATAACGAACTCTCGTTTGGTGGCTTTCCGGGCACGTCTTTGATCAGGAGTTGATATGCGTCAGAAAACCATCGATGCGATTATGGCGCATGCTGCAGCTGACTATCCTCGCGAGTGTTGCGGCGTGGTGGCGCAAAAAAGCCGCGTTGAACGTTATTTCCCGTGCCGGAATCTAGCCGCTGCGCCGGAGGACAATTTTGTCCTTTGCCCCGAAGACTACGCAGCTGCTGAGGACTGGGGAACGGTGATCGCCATCGTTCACAGTCACCCTGACGCCACAACGCAACCGAGCGAACTGGATAAAGCGCAATGCGACGCAACGCTTTTACCCTGGCATATTGTGAGCTGGCCGGAGGGGGATTTACGCACCATCCAGCCGCGCGGAGAACTGCCGCTGCTGGAGCGTCCGTTTGTGCTTGGACACTTCGACTGCTGGGGGCTGGTAATGAGCTATTTCCGGCAGACCCACGGTATCGAGCTCCACGATTACCGGGTTGATTATCCCTGGTGGGAAAACGACTATCCGGACAACTTCTATCAGGATTGCTGGTACGAGTGCGGATTCCGTGAATTCGACGGGCCGCCGAAACCTGGCGATATGGTGATCATGCAGGTGCAGGCTGATAAGTGGAACCACGCGGGTATACTGCTGGAGGGTAATATGCTGCTTCACCATCTGTACGGTCACCTGAGTCAGCGCGTGCCGTATGGTGGATACTGGCAGGAAAGGACGATGAAGATTCTCCGTTACAAATCTCTGTGCTAACCTTTTGCAAAACGAAAAAAGGGGTTAGGGATATGAGGAAATTTCTTTCGATATTGGCGTGTAGCCTGGTTATTGTTGGTTGCACACCTTCTGAAAAGGATTTCATTGACATGGGGGAGTCCTTAGTCAAGGACACCCTCAAAGATCCGGAGAGCGCTAAGTTTGAATCATTTTTCCGCGATTTTGGTGAAAATACTGGATATGTTTGCGGTTATGTGAATGCTAAAAATTCATACGGCGCATATACGGGTAAAAAACCATATTATGTGCGGATTGAGGTCAAAGATGGAAAGGTCAATAATCATGGACCAATCATCATAATTAATGACCAAGACCAAAAGAAATTTGATTCCTATGAGTCAATCTGTCAAAAGGACTGATGTGCGATGAAAAAGATTATCTTCCCTATTTTTATCTTCCTGCTGGTGGGTTGTTCTGTTTCCTCATTGGAAGAACAAAAACCTATTCTGTCAGAGCATTCAACAAAAACTGTTGATGAAGTTAACCGTTGCCTTGCTCCTAAATGGGTGGAGCTACGTTCTTCAAGCTCCAGCATACCCACTGAGTCAGGATACAAAATCACAGCATCGGACGATATATTCGGTGCTCTTTCAGTAGTGAATATCGATAAATCAGCGACAGGTGGAAGCGATATAAAGGTTTATGCCGTCGCGAAAGGATGGAACGACCACTGGGCTACGGCCGCCAGATCATGTCTTTGAAAAAGCAAAAATAATCTAAGCCACCTTCGGGTGGCTTTTTTTATGGAGAATGAAAATGTCAGAGGTTATGACCCGAATTGAGCTCGGCGGTGTTTTGGGTAAAACCTACGGGAAGGTTCACCATCGCCTAATAAGAACAACCGCAGAGGCGATCAACTCTCTTACAAAAACAATAGACGGGCTGGAGAAATTCCTGATCACCAGCAAAGCAAGGGGCCTGACTTACGCCGTCTTTAAAGATAAAAAAAATATCGGGAAGGATGATTTTGGTTTTCCGGTAACCGGTGAAGTTATTCGAATTGTCCCGGTTGTAATAGGAAGTAAAAAAGCCGGGGTATTACAGACAATCCTTGGCGCCGTGCTCGTCGTTGTTGGGGTAGCCATTGGCTATTTCTCAGGTGGCACTTTATCAGCGGTGGGATATGGGGCTGCGAAATTCGGTGCAGCCATGATGCTGGGAGGTGTTGTCCAAATGCTATCTCCTCAACCTGCAGGTCTGGCCAGCAAACAAAGCGCAGATAACCGTGCATCATACGCATTCGGTGGTGTAACAAACACCGCGGCACAAGGCTATCCGGTACCGCTCCTTTATGGTCGCCGGCGGATAGGCGGAGCGATTATTTCTGCCGGAATTTATGTCGAAGATCAGCAGTAGATAACAAACCTTTTTTTAGGCCACCTTCGGGTGGCTTTTTTTATGGGCGCAATATGGCTACAGAAAAAGTGTTAAAGGGCCGCAAGGGCGGCAGCTCAAGTTCACGAACCCCAACCGAACAGCCTGATGATCTGCAATCTGTAGCGAAGGCAAAAATCCTCGTTGCGCTTGGGGAAGGGGAGTTTGCAGGGCAGCTAACCGGCAAAGATATCTATCTGGACGGGACGGCCCTGGAGGATGCTGACGGCTCCCAAAACTTCAGCGGCGTGACGTGGGAGTTTCGGGCGGGAACTCAGGCGCAAAATTACATTCAGGGTATTCCCGGTACCGAAAATGAAATTAGCGTGGGCACCGAAGTATCAAGCGCTACAGCATGGACGCGCACGTTCACCAATACGCAGCTTTCAGCCGTTCGCCTGCGTCTGAAATGGCCCTCGCTTTTCAAACAGGAGGACGACGGCGATCTGGTGGGTTACTCGGTCAATTATGCGATTGACCTGCAGACGGACGGCGGCGCATGGCAGACGGTACTCAATACCAGCGTGACCGGAAAAACGACGTCTGGTTATGAGCGCAGCCATCGTATTGATTTACCGCAGGCTGGCAGCACCTGGACAATCCGCCTGCGTAAGATTACCTCTGACGCCAACAGCGCGAAGTTCGGCGACACGATGACGCTGCAGAGCTTCACCGAGGTGATTGACGCCAAACTGCGCTACCCGAACACCGCGCTGCTTTACATCGAATTCGATTCCAGCCAGTTTAACGGCTCTATCCCGCAGATCTCCTGCGAGCCTCGCGGCCGTGTTATCCGCGTTCCAGATACCTACGACCCTGAAACACGCACTTATAGCGGTACGTGGACCGGTGCGTTTAAGTGGGCATGGACGGATAACCCTGCGTGGATTTTTTACGACCTGGTTGTTTCTGACCGGTTCGGCCTCGGGCACCGTTTGACCGCTGCGAATATTGATAAATGGACGCTTTATCAGGTTGCCCAGTATTGTGATCAGATGGTACCAGACGGCAAAGGGGGCAACGGTACCGAACCACGTTATACCTGCAACGTGTACATTCAGGATCAGAACGATGCCTACACAGTCCTGCGTGATTTTGCCGCTATTTTCCGTGGCATGACCTACTGGGGAGGGGATCAGATTGTGGCCCTGGCTGACATGCCGCGCGATGTTGATTACAGCTACACGCGCGCTAACGTTGTTGGCGGTCGCTTCACCTATTCGAGCAGCACCACGAAAAGCCGCTACACCACAGCGCTGGTTTCATGGTCAGACCCGGGTAACGCTTATGCCGACGCGATGGAGCCGGTATTTGAGCAGGCACTGGTGGCGCGATACGGCTTCAATCAGCTGGAAATGACAGCCATCGGCTGTACCAGGCAGTCTGAAGCAAACCGAAAGGGGCGCTGGGGTATTCTCACCAACAACAAGGATCGCGTTGTTTCGTTTGATGTCGGGCTGGACGGAAACATTCCGCAGCCGGGCTACATCATCGCCGTGGCAGACGAACTGCTTTCCGGAAAGGTTATGGGCGGCCGCATCAGCGCCGTTAACGGTCGCGTTATCAAACTTGACCGCGTGGCAGATGCAGCAGCAGGTGATCGCCTTATACTCAACCTTCCCTCCGGAGCGTCGCAGAGCAGGACCATTCAGTCCGTGAACGGGGAATCAGTCACAGTCACCACGGCATACAGTGAGACGCCACAGGCTGAAGCTGTTTGGGTGGTTGAATCTGACGAGCTTTACGCTCAGCAGTATCGCGTTGTCAGCGTAAGCGATAATGATAATGGCACCTTCTCGATCACCGCCGCATGGCACGATCCGGATAAATATGCCCGTATCGATACTGGCGCAATTATCGACCAGCGGCCAATAAGTGTAATACCTCCTGGTAATCAGTCCCCGCCAGCTAACATCGTGATCAGCTCGTTTTCTGTTGTTCAGCAGAATATCAGCGTCGAGACCATGCGCGTCAGCTGGGACCAGGCGCAGAATGCTATCGCCTATGAGGGGCAGTGGCGCCGTAACGACGGAAACTGGGTGAACATGCCTCGCAGCTCCACCACGTCATTTGACGTCCCGGGGATTTATGCCGGGCGCTACCTGGTGCGCGTGCGGGCAATTAATGCCGCTGAAATTTCCTCAGGATGGGGATATTCAGAAGAGAAGACACTGACCGGCAAAGTAGGTAATCCGCCTAAGCCAGTGGGATTCACAGCCACGGGCATTAACTGGGGGATTCGTCTTAACTGGGGTTTCCCGGCAAACACTGGCGATACGCTAAAAACGGAAATTCAGTACACTGCCAACAGTGACTTTTCAGATCCACTCTTACTCTCAGACGTGCCTTATCCCTCTGCGGAATACACCCAGCTCGGCCTTAAAGCAGGGCAGGAATTCTGGTATCGCGCGCAACTGGTCGACAGAACGGGTAACGAGTCCGGGTATACCGACTGGATCAGGGGGATGTCTAACGATAACGCCGATGATTATCTGGGTGATATCGCAGATGATTTCCTAACCTCTGCCGACGGAGAACGCCTAACTGGTGACATCGATACCAACATTGAGGGAATACTGCAGAACGCCCTGGCGAACCACGGAACTGTTGAGCACCAGTGGGCACAATACGGAGAAGTGCGTGCCGATATTCTGGTGGTTAAAACGACGATTGCTGAAGTTGATAATGCAATGGCCGAACTGTCAACGCAGGTGCAGGCGCAGATTGATGATGTTACTGCAGCACTGGAGGACAAACTTACTGCCGTCGTTGATGCCTCTGGCGCTTCGGCTATCTACACCCTCAAAACAGGCGTGAGGATAAACGGCATCATGTATAACGCCGGGATGTCGATTGCCGTTCTGGCGCAGGCAGGGCAGCCGATTGTTACCCGAGTAGGTTTCAACGCTAACCAGTTCGTACTGATGAGTGGCAGTGGCGATACCCAGTATTCGCCGTTCGCTGTGGTTAATGGACAGGTCTTTATCAGCTCAGCGTTTATTCAGGATGGCACGATCACCAATGCCAAAATCGGTAACTTTATCCAGTCCAACAATTATGTTGCAGGGTCGCAGGGATGGCGAATTGATAAAAGTGGAGATTGTGAATTTCACGGCAAACTTTATGCCACAAGCGGTCAATTTGCTTTTAATGGCGTGAATAATACTGTCGTTTTGAATGGTAATGGCGTCACTGTAAATTTATCCGGTGGCGGTCGCGTAGTGGTTGGTCGCTGGACATAAGGTGAAATATGCCGGAAGGAATACTGATAGATTATAATGATGGCCGTCCTGTGATGGCTATTACTGCGGGGCTTCGTGCCCCGTCATTTTGTGCCAGTTTTTCAGGGAACGGAACCGGAGCGAATCAATTTCGCGTCGATACTCCGTTGACTCCTGGTTCTACAGTTTTTGTTTTGCCGACACGTCCTGTTGACATACAGGAGTTTGCCGACAATCAGACATGGATTGTTTTGCCGATATATATGACATCAGTGACAAGAAACGGAGACAGTGGTGTTACTGTTAATGGTACAAACAGGGGCAACTACCAGCGAATACCAAACTGGGCAGGAACTGTATTTGAAATTCTTCCTGCCACTACTTACAACGAAGGACTCCTCGTTTCCAACTCTACTGATTTCACAGCAATTTCAAATCAGGCTAAATTAATGACATGTGCTTATGTTGGCACGGTGACAGTCAACGGCTCGATGGCGCTTCCCGTATCAGGAATACCGTTCGGTAAATGGAATAACAATAATGTGTCTGTAGGGTTTGACGGAACAAATATTATTGTAAGAGACATCAGTTACTCAGGAAGGGATGATGTTACCGCATCTGTAACAATGGACCTGGTAATTTTCAAT
>NZ_LNHZ01000043.1:0-73050 GCF_001463265.1 Citrobacter sp. 50677481 | reverse complement strand
CAGTTGCGACGCGCTTCAGCGCTCTGTCGCGAGGTGGCGTATATTACGCTTTCCTCTTTCAGAGTCAACCCTGAATTTCAGGATTTTTCTCTTCAACCGGACCGGCTGTTTGTGTGAAGTGATTCACATCCGCCGTGTCGATGGAGGCGCATTATAGGGAGTCGTCTCAGGAAGACAAGCGGAAAAATGCAGATTTATTTCAACCGCTCACCTTTTGAGCACAACGCTTACTTTTACTGCTGTTTTATCGCTAAAGGCAGGTCTGCCAGACTATTAATCACCCAATCCGCGGCATTTTCTGCTTCTGGCGTCACAGGCTTACCGGTACGTACCAACACTTTGGTTCCGACCCCAGCCGCCAGCGCGGCCTGCATGTCTTCTAATTTATCGCCCACCATATAAGACGCCGCCATATCAATATGCAGAAAATCGCGAGCAGAGATCAGCATGCCTGGATGCGGTTTACGACAATCGCAAACCTGACGAAACTCCTCTACGCTTCCCTGTGGGTGATGGGGACAATAATAGATGCCGTCGAGATCAACATCGCGGTCTGCCAGCGACCAGTCCATCCATTCTGTTAAGGTTTCAAACTGCGCTTCAGTAAATTTGCCGCGCGCAATGCCGGACTGGTTGGTGACAACCACCAGCGCATAGCCCATTTTTTTGAGTTCACGCATGGCGTCAATGACACCGTCGATGAATTCGAATTCGTCGATCTCATGTACGTAGCCGTGGTCCACATTGATAGTGCCGTCGCGGTCGAGAAAAATTGCGGGTACAGACTTTGCCACCTTTTATAGCTCCTGAATAAGGCATGTGGCGCTAGTATCGCATTTTTCGGCAGGCAAGAAAGTGCTCATCGTAGAAAGCCTGATTGATTTAGACGTCTGGATGCCTTAACATCCATTTTGTTGACGGCGATTCACCGCTTCAGACAGACAAAAATGCTACGGCTAACTTCATTACGATAATAAATAATCAATGATTAAACTTTCGAATATCACCAAAGTGTTCCAACAAGGGACCCGCACCATTCAGGCGTTGAACAATGTCAGCCTGCATGTCCCTGCCGGACAAATTTACGGTGTGATTGGCGCATCAGGCGCCGGTAAAAGTACGCTAATCCGCTGTGTCAACCTGCTGGAGCGCCCGACAGAGGGGAGCGTGTTGGTAGGCGGGCAGGAGCTGACCACGCTTTCTGAATCTGAGCTGACCAAAGCGCGTCGCCAGATCGGCATGATTTTCCAGCACTTTAATCTGCTGGCCTCCCGTACGGTTTTCGGCAATGTGGCGCTGCCGCTGGAGCTGGACAACACGCCGAAAGAGGAGATCACACGTCGCGTGACCGAATTGCTGGACCTGGTGGGTCTGGGCGATAAGCACGACAGTTACCCGGCCAATCTTTCCGGTGGTCAAAAACAGCGTGTGGCGATTGCCCGTGCGCTGGCAAGCCAGCCTAAAGTGCTGCTGTGCGACGAAGCCACCAGCGCACTGGACCCGGCAACCACACGTTCGATCCTCGAATTACTGAAGGACATTAATCGTCGTCTCGGTCTGACCATTCTGCTGATCACACACGAGATGGATGTGGTTAAGCGTATCTGTGACTGCGTGGCCGTGATCAGCAACGGCGAACTGATAGAACAGGATACGGTCAGTGAAGTGTTTTCCCACCCGAAGACCCCGCTGGCGCAAAAATTTATCCAGTCCACGCTGCATCTCGACATTCCGGAAGATTATCTGGAGCGTCTGAAACCAACCCCCGAAGCCGATAGCGTACCGATGCTGCGCATGGAGTTCACCGGTCAGTCGGTTGATGCGCCGCTGCTTTCCGAAACAGCGCGTCGCTTTAACGTCAATAACAACATTATTAGCGCGCAAATGGATTACGCTGGCGGCGTGAAGTTCGGCATTATGCTGACGGAAATGCACGGCACTCAAGAAGAAACACAAGCCGCCATTGCCTGGCTGCAAGAACACCATGTAAAAGTAGAGGTACTGGGTTATGTCTGAACCGATGATGTGGTTGCTGGTTCGTGGCGTCTGGGAAACGCTGGCGATGACCTTTGTATCCGGATTCTTTGGTTTCGTTATCGGTTTACCGGTTGGCGTGTTGCTCTACGTCACGCGTCCCGGGCAAATTATCGAAAACGCGAAGCTCTACCGCATTCTTTCCGCGGTGGTGAATATCTTCCGGTCAATTCCGTTTATTATTCTTCTGGTCTGGATGATTCCGTTTACTCGCGTCATTGTCGGAACCTCAATCGGACTGCAGGCCGCGATTGTGCCGCTTACCGTTGGCGCCGCGCCGTTTATCGCCCGCATGGTGGAAAACGCGCTGCTGGAAATCCCAACAGGATTGATTGAAGCGTCACGCGCGATGGGTGCGACGCCGCTGCAAATCGTGCGTAAAGTTCTGCTGCCCGAAGCGCTGCCGGGTCTGGTGAACGCGGCGACTATCACGCTGATTACCCTTGTCGGCTATTCAGCCATGGGAGGCGCTGTGGGCGCTGGCGGTCTGGGCCAGATCGGTTACCAGTATGGCTATATCGGCTACAACGCGACCGTGATGAATACGGTGCTGGTATTACTCGTCGTTCTGGTTTATTTAATTCAGTTCGCAGGCGATCGCATCGTTCGGTCTGTAACGCACAAGTAACGTTAACCACAACACAAATAACTCATTAAGGAAATAAGCATGGCGTTCAAATTCAAGACCTTTGCGGCAGTAGGAGCCCTGATTGGTTCTCTGGCTCTTGTGGGTTGCGGACAGGATGAGAAAGATCCCAACCACATCAAAGTGGGCGTTATCGTCGGTGCTGAACAGCAGGTTGCCGAAGTTGCGCAGAAAGTCGCTAAAGAAAAATACGGGCTGGACGTAGAACTGGTGACGTTCAATGACTACGTGCTGCCTAACGAAGCGCTGAGCAAAGGCGACATTGATGCCAACGCCTTCCAGCACAAACCGTATCTGGATCAGCAGATCAAAGATCGCGGCTACAAACTGACGCCTGCGGGCAATACTTTTGTCTACCCGATTGCGGGCTACTCCAAAAAAATCAAATCGCTGGATGAACTGCAGGATGGCGCGCAGGTCGCCGTACCAAACGATCCGACCAACCTCGGTCGTTCGCTGCTGCTACTGCAAAAAGTGGGTTTGATCCAACTGAAAGACGGCGTGGGTCTCCTGCCAACCTCACTGGACATTGTCGGAAACCCGAAAAATCTGAAAATTGTCGAACTGGAAGCCCCGCAACTGCCCCGTTCTCTTGATGATGCGCAGATCGCCCTGGCGGTGATCAACACCACCTATGCCAGCCAGATCAACCTGACCCCGGCGAAAGACGGTATCTTTGTGGAAGACAAAGATTCCCCGTACGTCAACCTGATCGTCACCCGTGAAGATAACAAAGATGCGGAAAACGTGAAGAAATTCGTGCAGGCCTATCAGTCTGACGAAGTCTACGAAGCTGCCAATAAAGTCTTTAACGGCGGCGCAGTGAAAGGCTGGTAATTTTTAGGCTCTTTTCTCAAACTGTAATATCATTCAGGACGGGCACTTGCCCGTCTTGTCATTTATGCAAGCTCCTGATTCAATATCTGACAGTTAGATCATTCATTGAGGAAATATTATGCGTGCTTTACCGATCTGTTTATTGGCACTCATGCTGAGCGGCTGTTCCATGCTAAGCAGATCCCCCGTTGAACCTGTTCAAAGCACTCCAACCCCACCTAAAGCGGAGCCGGAAAAACCTAAAGCGCCGCGCGCAGCTCCTGTCAGAATTTATACCAGTGCTGAAGCGCTGGTCGGCAAGCCGTTCCGCGACCTGGGTGAAGTCAGCGGCGACTCATGCCAGGCAACGAATCAGGATTCTCCACCGAGCATCCCTACGGCGCGTAAGCGTATGCAGATTAACGCGTCAAAAATGAAAGCGAATGCCGTCCTGCTGCACAGCTGTGAAGTGACCAGCGGTACGCCGGGCTGCTACCGTCAGGCTGTCTGCATTGGTTCTGCGCTTAACATTTCGGCTAAATGAGTCATTTTCAGTTTGAGCAAATCGGTGTCATTCGCTCACCTTACAAAGAAAAGTTCGCCGTCCCTCGCCAGCCGGGTCTGGTAAAGAGCGCGCATGGTGAACTGCACCTGCTGCCGCCCTTTAATCAGGCCGATGCCGTCCGTGGTCTGGAGGCGTTCAGCCATCTGTGGGTGCTCTTTGTGTTTCATCAGACAATGGAAGGCGGATGGCGTCCGACCGTACGTCCGCCTCGCCTTGGCGGCAATGCGCGCATGGGGGTCTTTGCCACCCGCTCGACGTTTCGCCCAAACCCTGTCGGCATGTCGCTGGTTGAGCTAAAGGACATTTCCTGCCACAAAGAACGCGTCATTCTGAAGCTCGGCAGTCTGGATCTGGTTGATGGAACGCCGGTTATCGACATTAAGCCTTATTTGCCGTTCGCCGAATCGCTTACAGATGCCCGGGCCAGCTATGCGCAACATGCGCCAGTGGCCGAAATGCAGGTAAGCTTTAGTGATGAACTTGAGCGGCAATTCCCGACGCTGGAAAAACGCTACCCGCAGCTTAAAACATTTATTCGCGATGTGCTGGCGCAGGATCCGCGTCCCGCTTATCGTAAAGGTGAAGAAACAGGGAAAACGTACGCGGTCTGGTTGCATGATTTCAACGTGCGCTGGCGCGTAACGGAAACGGGATTTGAAGTCTTTGCGCTCGAACCCCGCTAATTTCATGCCCTTCTCTTTTGACATCCCTTTCTCGCTGGTAAACTAAATCACTTTTTTTGTGTCAGGCTCACGTTGAGCCTGTTCGATCGTCCAACTGGAACCGTAACAACATGCGTACTAGCCAATATCTGCTCTCCACTCTGAAGGAGACACCTGCCGACGCCGAGGTTATCAGCCATCAGCTGATGCTGCGCGCCGGGATGATCCGCAAGCTCGCCTCCGGGTTATATACCTGGCTGCCGACTGGCCTGCGCGTTCTGAAAAAAGTCGAAAACATCGTGCGTGAAGAAATGAACAACGCCGGCGCGATCGAGGTGTCTATGCCAGTGGTTCAGCCAGCTGACCTGTGGCAAGAGAGTGGCCGTTGGGAACAGTACGGTCCGGAACTGCTGCGTTTTGTTGACCGTGGCGAGCGTCCGTTCGTACTCGGCCCAACCCACGAAGAAGTCATCACCGATCTGGTGCGTAACGAACTCAGCTCATATAAGCAGCTGCCGCTGAACTTCTTCCAGATCCAGACGAAGTTCCGTGACGAAGTGCGTCCGCGTTTCGGCGTCATGCGCTCCCGCGAGTTCCTGATGAAAGATGCCTATTCTTTCCACACCTCGCAGGAATCCTTGCAGGAAACCTACGACGCGATGTACGCCGCCTACAGCAAAATCTTCACCCGTATCGGTCTGGAATTCCGCGCAGTGCAGGCTGACACGGGTTCGATTGGCGGTAGCGCGTCTCACGAATTCCAGGTGCTGGCGCAGAGTGGCGAAGATGACATTATCTTTTCTGACACCTCCGATTACGCCGCCAACATCGAGCTGGCTGAAGCCGTCGCGCCAAAAGCCCCGCGCGCTGCCGCGACGCAGGAGATGACGCTGGTTGATACGCCAAACGCGAAAACTATCGCGGAGTTAGTTGAACAGTTTGCTCTGCCGATTGAGAAAACCGTGAAAACGCTGTTGGTGAAAGCGGTTGAAGGCAGCAGCTATCCGCTGGTTGCGCTGCTGGTTCGCGGCGATCACGAACTGAATGAAGTTAAAGCGGAAAAACTGCCGCAGGTCGCCAGCCCGCTGACCTTCGCAACCGAAGCGGAAATCCGCGCCATCGTCAACGCAGGCCCGGGTTCACTTGGTCCGGTCAACATGCCGATCCCGGTTGTCATCGACCGTACCGTTGCGGCGATGAGCGATTTCGCGGCAGGCGCTAACGTTGACGGCAAGCACTACTTCGGCATCAACTGGGATCGCGACGTGGCAACGCCGGAAGTGGCAGACCTCCGTAACGTGGTCGCAGGCGATCCGAGCCCGGATGGTCAGGGTACGCTGCTTATCAAGCGCGGCATCGAAGTGGGTCATATTTTCCAGTTGGGTACCAAATACTCCGAGGCGCTGAAAGCCGCCGTTCAGGGTGAAGATGGCCGTAACCAGATCCTGACCATGGGCTGCTACGGAATCGGCGTAACACGTGTGGTTGCAGCCGCAATTGAGCAAAACTACGACGAGCGCGGCATCGTGTGGCCCGACGCTATCGCACCGTTCCAGGTCGCTATTCTGCCTATGAATATGCATAAATCTTACCGTGTGCAGGAACTGGCGGAAAAACTGTATGCCGAACTGCGAGCCCAGGGCATTGAAGTGCTGATGGACGACCGTAAAGAACGTCCAGGCGTGATGTTTGCGGATATGGAGCTGATCGGTATTCCTCACACTATCGTGCTGGGCGACCGTAACCTCGACAATGACGACATCGAATACAAATATCGTCGTAATGGCGAGAAGCAATTGATTAAAACCGGTGACATCGTTAGCTATCTGGTTAAACAGATCAAAGGCTGATGCACAAAAAACCCCGCAGCCGCGGGGTTTTTCTTTTTCATACTCATGCACTATTGCTGAGCACAGCTTTTACCCGGCATAAACGTAATCGCTTTATCCGCGTTCAGGGTCTTCACTGGCGCTCCCGTGTCCGGGTTGGCTTCAAGCGTGAAGTGCCCTTCTACCGACAACAGGACGGGTTTTTCGCTATTCCCCCTGGCAGCAAGATAACCGCGCTCAAGCTCGGCGTTATTCGCCACAGAAACACGCTTACCGGTTGCACAATCAGTAAAGGTCGCTGCATCTGCCATATAGAAATACATACCGCGCATCGGCATTGGGGTTACCGGTAAAGTGGCTTTCACGGGTTCAAGCGTATAGTTAAACTGCGACTCAACCGGGTTGCCTTCACGGTCGAGCATCTCAAGCGCATCGCCTTTAGCGCGATAATACGCTTTCTCGCCCTTACTGTCGGTGAGCACCAGCTTATCGGCGGTCCGCGCCCAGGTACCATAGGAAGCAAAGGAAGATGGTTCGTCACGGACGCCCTGGTAGCGTTCATTCATCACCCAGGTGCCATCTTTTTCAAGAAACAACGAGGTTTCAATTCCTTCACAATCTGCGCACGGTAAAATGCCCCGCCAGCTTTGCTGCATCGGTTTAAGTTCCGCAGCCTGCGTCGGTTGCAGGACATCGACTTCTGAACGGTTGTTACAACCTAACAATGAAAAAAGCGAAAGCGCTGCTATCGCCGAAATGAGTGTCTTTTTCACCCCGAATTCCTTCTGCATTTTTATTCCTGCCCGTCAATCCACGCGACGGACTTTACCGCGGAGGGCTTTCACTGTGGATTTTTGCGCTTTCGAAGACAATCTTCGTTCTTTCGAGGCGCGCGTTGGCCGGGTTGCCCGTCGGCTTTTTTGTTCCGCGGTGAGTTCTTTGATCACTGCCACCAGTCGGGCCAGCGCCGCTTCACGGTTTAGCGTCTGGCTTCGGTATTCCTGCGCCTTAATGATAATGACGCCATCAGGGCTAATCAGGTGATGACTGGCAGCAAGTAAACGTTCTTTGTAATACTCTGGCAGGCCAGAGGCCCGGATGTCAAAACGCAAATGGATCGCCGTTGAGGCTTTATTCACATGCTGTCCGCCTGCGCCCTGCGCGCGAATTGCCGTAATTTCCAGCTCATCATCGGCGATAGAGACGTTTCGCGAAATAACAATCATGCCGGTTGTTGCCAGGCAGCCAGATGAATTTCCAGATTATTCTGAGCATCCGAAAGCCAGATGGCTCCGTCCTGAATGGTGGCTTGCAACGTCATCGTCCGTTCCGCGAAGGCGCTTAACTTCGCCAGTTGCTCATCATCAAGATACCAGACTGCCAGATTCGGAAACTGTGCGCACTTATTCTGGTTCTGCTGCCACCAGATCTGCGCCGCTCGGCTGTTGTAAGCAAACAGCGCAACGTTTTTCGCCTGGGTGCAGGCTTTCTTGATCCGCCGCTCTTCCGGTAACCCCAGTTCAATCCACAGATCGATCCCCAAATGGTCGTTACGCAGCCAGGCTTCCGGCTCGTCTTCTGCGCTCAAACCTCGCGTAAACTGCAAGCGCTCATCCGCATATTTGATCCACGCCAGCAGGCGCAGCATCATGCGCTCCTGGGTTTCTGAAGGATGACGGGCCAGCGTCAACGGCGCGTCCAGAAACTGGTTGCGGTCCAGGTCCGCCACATTTACCACGGCTTTGTATATTGTCGCTTTAAGCGCCATGAAAAAACTCCTTTCGAATCAGGCAAACATTGTAACGAAAACGACGACAAAAGGCTGTTAATGGTTCGGCTATCAAGCTGCTGATTTCGGCGGAATGGCTGTGGTATAGTCACCTTGCTAAACAGAGTTTATCTTCGTAGGCTTAGACTTGCATCCACGGTGAAGTCAGAATACTGACAGGAGGGCATGTGGAAAAATATTGTGAGTTAATACGCAGGCGGTATGCGGAAATAGCCAGCGGAGACTTAGGGTATGTCCCGGATGCGCTGGGGTGCGTTTTAAAGGTGCTTAACGAAATGGCCGCAGACAGCGACCTTTCAGAGTCGGTCAGGGAAAAGGCGGCGTATGCTGCTGCGAACTTACTGGTGAGCGATTATGTCAATGAATGAAACATATCAACCCATCAACTGCGATGACTACGACAACCTTGAGCTCGCCTGCCAGCATCATCTGTTGCTGACGCTGGAACTGAAAGATGGCGAAGTTCTGCAGGCAAAAGCCAGCGATCTGGTGTCGCGTAAAAATGTGGAATACCTGATTACCGACGTTGCAGGTGAAACGCGCGAACTGCGTCTCGACAAAATCGCCAGCTTCAGTCACCCGGAAATCGGTACCGTGGTGGTCAGCGAATCCTGAATAGTGGTCGCCGGATGGCGCTACGCTTACCCGGCCTACAATGTGCGGTTACTGTAGGAGGAATAAGCGTAGCGCCATTCGGCATTTTAGTCTGCTTCCCGCCATAACAGCTGTAGTCCCTCTTCCTCCACCGCCATCCCTTCATCAGTGACAAAAACGCCAGCGGCAGCAATGAGCGTATCGCCGTAAAACAGCAAAGGCGTAGTATCACGTCGCCAGGGCGGAACCCCGTGTTCCTGCCAAATCTTCTTCAGCTTACGTCCACCGTTCCGTCCGACGATATGCAGCAGGCCCGGCGCTTTAAAGCGAATGGAAACCGGTTCATCCGTTCGCGGTGTTCTCAGTTCACCGCCGGACGCCAGCGCGACTTCGCCCAGCCCGGCGGGTAGCATGAGCGGCTTGCGCCTGTCGCGCCACGCCAGCGTCGTTTCACTCTGACCGCCAACCGATTTTATCCACCACAGCTGCGCCTGGTAGCGGCGAACCTCATACACGCCAAAACGCAAACAGGGCGCAGCGTCTTCACGCGCCAACGCCACTTCCTGCCAGATGCGCTCAAGGCCGTCACGCGAGGGCATCGGCGCATCCTTCGTCGCCAGCCAGCGGCGGATCACTGCGGCGCGGCGAGACTGGCTCATCGACAGCAGCGGCGCAAGCTGAAGCGTACCGTGCGGAGTCACGCAGCCTGACAGCTCTTCCGCCAGCAGTTCATCCAGCAGGCTTTCCTGGCTGGCGCACAGCGCCGCGCTGCGCGCCGTCGCTTCAGCAAAATGCGGCCAGCGCTGTTGCAGAAGCGGCAGCACACGCAGGCGCAGGAAGTTACGATCGTAGGCATCATCCTGATTGCTTTCATCTTCAATCCAGCGAAGCTGATGATCCGTTGCCCACTTTTCCAGGTCGCGACGGCTTTGCTGCAGCAAGGGACGAATAAGGTGGGTACCCGCAAACGCTGACACCTCGGCCATTGCGGAAAGTCCCGCCGGCCCACTGCCGCGCTTGAGCGCCAGCAGAAATGTTTCACATTGATCGTCAAGATGCTGGGCGGTCGCCAGCACTTCCCCTGGCAACAGCGCCTGTGCGAATGCTTTATAACGCGCCTGTCTGGCATGCGCTTCCGTGCCCAGCCCTTCATGCGCCAGCTGTACGCGCTCAACCACCAGCGGCACCTGCCACTGCGCGCATACCGCCTCACAGTGCGCCACCCACGCATCGGCATGAGTGCTCAGGCCGTGATGAATATGAATCGCCCGTAGCGTGATACCTGGCTGCTGGGCCCGCCATTGCACGAGTTGATGCAGGAGAACGGTAGAGTCCAGCCCGCCGCTGTATGCGACGAGAATTTGCTGAGCGCTAAACAGTGAAGTCTTCAGAGTGAGTGTAGTCATGGCGATTATTTACAGTGACGTTGCCCGGCACGTTACCGGGCAATCCTCGCGATCGCAAGTCTCACTGTTCATACAGTTCGAGCGGCAGGCCATCCGGATCGTTAAAAAAGGTGAAACGCTTGCCGGTAAACGGATCAACGCGTACAGCTTCGCATTTGACGTTTTTCGCTGCAAGATGCGCGATAGCCTTCTCCACGTCATCAACGCTGAAAGCCAGATGGCGCAAACCGCAGGCCTCCGGTCGGCTTGGGCGCTGCGGCGGAAAGGGGAACGAAAACAGCTCAATGACATATTGCCCGTTCAGCGCGAGATCGCCTTTCCAGGAATCACGCTCCTCTCTGTAAGCTTCACTCATCAGGGTAAAGCCCAGCACATCGCAGTAGAACGCCTTACTTACCGCATAGTCGGTGGCGATAATTGCAATATGATGAACCTGTTTTAATCCCAGCATAGTGTCAGTGTCTCCATGTTATGTTATCTGCACGTTACCCGCCCGGGGTCCGCGAAAGCAAGCCGTTACGCGCTTTTTAAGACTCGTACGTGGTACACGCCATCATCATCCTGTTTTGCGCCGTGAATATCCGTTTCAAAGCCAGGATAGTGGTGCCCTATCGAGCAGAGCATCAGGAGAAAGTCGAGCACCGCGCGGCTCTGCTCGGTGATCATCTCCCCCGGCATCAGCAGCGGCACGCCCGGCGGATACGGCAGGATCATATTAGCTGACACTCGCCCAACCAGTTGATCCAGCGTTACCGTCTCCACCTCGCCTTTGATCTGCCGCTGCCACGCCTGATGCGGCGTCATAATCATATCCGGCAGCGTGTCGAACGCCCGCAGCATGAGCCCGGAAAGATCGTGTTGGCGAATCAGTTTATGGATCCCCTGCGCCAGATCCTGAATGCGCATATTGCGATAAAAATCAGGATCTTCAGCGTACAGATCCGGCAACATGTTCTTCACTCGCAGGTTAAGATCATAGGCCCGCTTAAATTCGGTCAAACCGCGCAACAGTCCCATTGCCCGGGTTTTATCAATACCGATACTGAACAAAAACAGTAAATTGTAGGGGCCGGTTTTCTCAACGACCACGCCGCGTTCATCAAGAAATTTCGCCACCAGCGCGGCGGGGATGCCCTCATCGCTCATGTTCCCTTGCTCATCCATCCCCGGCGTCAGGATCGTGACTTTCACCGGATCGAGAAACATATGATCGTCGTCGGCGTCGGTGAAACCGTGCCAGTCCGCGCCTGGCGCGACAGGCCAGCATTCGGCTTCATCGACCTCCTCCGGCTGCCAGATATCAAAGAACCAGCCCTCGGACTCCTCTCGAAGCCGCTGAATCTCTTTGCGAAAATGCAGCGCCCGCTCCACCGAGCGGTTAATTAACCGCTTGCCCGGGTTACCGCGCAGCATCGCCGCTGCCGTTTCAATGGAGGCGACAATGGGATAGCTCGGCGAAGTGGAAGTGTGCATCATAAACGCTTCATTAAAGGTCTCTTCGTCGTACTCACCTTTAATATGAATCAGAGAAGCCTGGGATAGCGCGGCCAGCATCTTGTGCGTCGATTGCGTTTCGAAAATCACTTTTCCGGGCACCCGATCGCCACTCATGCCGCTTTTACCCTGGTAGATGGGATGAAAATGCGTATATGGCACCCAGGCGGAATCAAAGTGGATCGACGGCACATCCAGCGTCTGCTTGATCCAGTTGGTGTTGTAGAGCAAGCCGTCATAAGTTGAGTTGGTAATGACGGCGTGTACCGGCCACTGCGCCTGCGGCGTTTCGGTGACTTTACGTTCAATACTCGCGCGCGTGAACTCGCGTCGGGGGATGCCGCCCAGGATGCCGAGCGCATTCCGCGTCGGTTTCAGCCATAAAGGGACAACGTCGCTCATCATCAACAAATGCGCCAGCGACTTATGGCAGTTGCGGTCAATCAGCAGCGTGCTCCCCGTCGGCGCGGCGTACATGCCAACGATTTTATTCGACGTCGACGTCCCGTTGGTCACCATGTAGCTCTGTTCAGCGCCGAAGGTGCGGGCAATATACTCCTCGGCTTCCAGATGCGGGCCGCTATGATCGAGCAGCGAACCGAGTTCAGTGACAGAAATCGAGACATCCGCCTTCAGCGTATTGCCGCCGAAAAAATCATAGAACAGACAGCCTACCGGACTCTTTTGATAGGCGGTTCCCGCCATGTGTCCCGGCGTACAGAAGGTGTATTTCCCCTCTTTCACATAGGTGAATAACGCTTTGGTGAAAGGCGGCGTAATATTGTCGAGATACTCACCGGTATATTGACGGATACGCGTGGCGATATCTTCCGCCTGTCCCAGCGCGTACTCAAAAAACCACAGCGCCATACGCATATCATGTACGCTGACATCCATGGTGGAATGGGTATTGATAAAAGCGTACAGCGGCAGATATTCGTTTAACTGATTAATGTCGCTGCACAGATCGAGACTGTATTCATCCCAGTCAAAAATAACGCCGCAAATACGCGGATTGTGTTCAATAAACTTCAGCAGGTCGACGCTGTTTTGTGGCCAGATAATCTGGAACCCTTGCGATTGCAGCGCGCGCTCAAGCTCCTTAATGGGCTCATCTTTATAAAAAACGCCGTGCGGTCCCATAATGGCAATGATATTCATGCGCTCCTCCTGGAAAATCCTTAGCTAATCATAGACTGTTCAAACCGCAGGTAAAAAAAAGGGCCACAATTCGTGGCCCTTTTCAGAATGGTCAACGCTTACGCGTAGCCGTAGCTCATCAGACGCTGATAGCGACGGTTTTTCAGATCGTCAGTGCTTAGCACATCAAGATCCGCAAGGTCAGCCAGCAGTTGCGCTTTCAGCGACGCGGCCATTGCTTCCGGGTTACGGTGCGCGCCGCCCAGCGGTTCCTGAATAATGGAATCGATCAGCTTCAGCTCTTTCAGGCGTGGCGCGATAATCCCCATCGCTTCTGCGGCCAGCGGCGCTTTATCTGCGCTTTTCCACAGAATGGACGCACAGCCTTCCGGGGAGATAACCGAATAGGTGCTGTATTGCAGCATATTCACTTTGTCACCCACACCGATTGCCAGCGCGCCGCCGGAGCCGCCTTCACCGATAACGGTGCAGATGACCGGCACGCTGAGGCGCGACATTTCGCGCAGGTTACGCGCGATGGCTTCAGACTGGCCGCGCTCTTCCGCCCCGACGCCCGGGTAAGCGCCCGGGGTGTCAATGAAGGTCACGATCGGCATCTTAAAACGTTCGGCCATTTCCATCAGACGCAGCGCTTTACGGTAGCCTTCTGGCGCTGGCATACCGAAGTTACGACGGATTTTTTCTTTGGTTTCACGGCCTTTCTGATGGCCAATGACCATCACCGGACGACCATCCAGACGCGCGATACCGCCGACAATTGCTTTGTCGTCCGCATAAGCGCGGTCGCCCGCCAGTTCGTCAAATTCCTCAAACGCCAGGCGAACATAATCCAGGGTGTAAGGACGCTGCGGGTGGCGCGCCAGTTGGGCTACCTGCCATGCGCCGAGATCGGCGAAGATTTTGCGCGTCAGTTCTACGCTTTTTTCACGCAGACGATGCACTTCTTCATCGATGTTAATATCCAGTTTCTCGTCCTGACGGCTCACCGCAGTCAGAGAATCGATTTTTGCTTCCAGCTCGGCAATCGGCTGTTCAAAATCAAGGAAATTCAGACTCATAGTATTCCTGTATTAGTCAAACTCCAGTTCCACCTGCTCCGAACCAATGAGGCCACGGAGATCGTTGAGTAAACGATCGCTCGGAGAAACGCGCCACGTCGCGCCAAAACGCAACCGCGCGCGCGCATCCGCCCTCTGATAGTAGAGATGTACTGGAATTGTCCCCGAGCGGTGGGGTTCCAGAGACTGACGGAGTCGGTTTAAAAGCTGGTCATCAATTTGCCTGTCCGTCAGCGAGATAGCAAGCCCGCGAGCATATTTTTCCCGGGCCTCGTCAATATCCATCACTTCGCGGGCGGTCATTTTAAGCCCCCCGCTGAAGTCATCAAAGCTGACCTGTCCGCTGACGATAAGTATGCGGTCTTTTTCCAGCAGTTGCTGGTATTTATCCAGAGCGTCGGTAAATAACATGACTTCAAGACGTCCGGAACGGTCATCCAGCGTACAGATGCCGATACGATTGCCGCGCTTGGTGACCATAACCCTTGCGGCAATGACGAGCCCCGCAGCCGTGGTGACTTTACCACGTTCTGTCGGATGCATGTCTTTCAGCCTGTAGCCTCCGACATAGCGCTCAATTTCTTTTAAATACTGGTTGATGGGGTGCCCCGTCAGGTACAGACCCAACGTTTCGCGCTCGCCATCCAGCACCACCTGCTCCGGCCACGGCTGGCAGCTGGCGTAGGACTGCTCAATTTGTTCCGGCTCTTCCGCCAGTACGCCGAACATATCGGCCTGACCAATCGCTTCCGCTTTGGCATGTTGATCGGCGGCCTTTAACGCATCGCCGAGCGAATTCATCAACGCGGCGCGGTGGGGTCCCAGGCGGTCAAACGCCCCGGACATAATTAACTTTTCCAGTACCCGGCGGTTCAGTTTTTTGGTGTCAGTACGGGCGCAAAGATCGAACTGCTCGCGGAAGTATCCGCCGTTGTTACGCGCCTCGATGATCGCCTCAATCGGGCCTTCACCAACACCTTTGATCGCGCCGATACCGTAAACGATCTCACCTTCGTCGTTAACGTGAAAGTGATACAGGCCGGAATTGATGTCCGGCGGCAGGATCTTCAGCCCCATCCGCCAACATTCGTCCACCAGACCTACCACTTTTTCCGTGTTATCCATATCGGCGGTCATAACCGCCGCCATAAATTCGGCGGGATAGTGCGCCTTCAGCCATAGCGTCTGATAGGAGACCAGCGCATACGCGGCGGAGTGTGACTTGTTAAATCCGTAACCGGCGAATTTCTCCACCAGGTCAAAGATTTTCATCGCCAGTTCGCCGTCGATCCCGTTCTTCTTCGCGCCCTCTTCAAAGACAGATCGCTGTTTGGCCATCTCTTCTGGCTTTTTCTTACCCATCGCACGACGTAACATGTCCGCGCCGCCGAGGGTATAACCAGACAGCACCTGGGCGATCTGCATGACCTGTTCCTGATACAGGATGATGCCATAGGTCGGTTCCAGTACGGGCTTCAGGCTTTCGTGCTGCCACTGTACGTCAGGATAAGAAATTTCTTCACGCCCGTGCTTACGGTCGATGAAGTTATCCACCATCCCTGACTGCAGCGGGCCCGGGCGGAACAGCGCCACCAGCGCGATCATATCTTCAAAGCAGTCAGGTTGCAGACGCTTGATCAAATCTTTCATGCCGCGGGATTCAAGCTGGAACACCGCCGTGGTTTCCGAGCGTTGCAGCATGTCGAAGCTTTTCTTGTCATCCAGCGGGATGGCCGCAATATCCAGCGGCGGCTCGCCGTTTTTCTCACGACGGGCGTTAATCATTTCCAGCGCCCAGTTGATAATCGTGAGCGTTCGCAGGCCGAGGAAGTCAAACTTCACCAGCCCGGCGTATTCCACGTCGTTTTTATCAAACTGCGTAACCGGGTGCAGCCCCTGCTCATCGCAATACAGCGGCGCAAAATCGGTAATTTTCGTCGGGGCGATAACCACACCACCGGCGTGCTTACCGGCGTTACGCGTGACGCCCTCCAGCTTACGCGCCATGTCGATCAGCGCTTTGACCTCTTCGTCGGCTTCGTAGATTTCCGGCAGTTGCGGCTCAGCTTCAAACGCTTTTGCCAGCGTCATGCCCGGATCGGGCGGCACCAGCTTTGAAATACGGTCTACGAAGCCATACGGATGGCCCAGCACGCGGCCCACGTCGCGGATAACCGCTTTCGCCGCCATGGTACCGAAAGTAATAATCTGCGATACCGCATCACGCCCATACATGTCCGCCACGTGCTCGATCAC
Source organism: Citrobacter sp. 50677481 (assembly GCF_001463265.1). Classification (NCBI taxonomy): domain Bacteria; kingdom Pseudomonadati; phylum Pseudomonadota; class Gammaproteobacteria; order Enterobacterales; family Enterobacteriaceae; genus Citrobacter; species Citrobacter sp. 50677481. The sequence goes on along the minus strand of NZ_LNHZ01000043.1, from coordinate 56,740 downwards.
CTGGTCGCGTTTCTCCATACAGAAGTCAACGTCGAAGTCAGGCATCGAAACACGCTCCGGGTTAAGGAAGCGTTCGAACAGCAGGTCAAATTCCAGCGGGTCGAGGTCGGTGATTTTCAGCGCGTAGGCCACCAGCGATCCCGCGCCGGAACCACGGCCTGGCCCGACCGGCACGCCGTTATCCTTCGACCACTGGATAAACTCCATCACGATCAGAAAGTAGCCGGGGAACCCCATCTGGTTAATAACCTGTAGCTCAATGTCCAGACGCTCGTCATATTCCGGGCGGCGTTTTTTACGCTCTTCTGCATCCGGGAACAGGAATTCAAGACGCTCTTCAAGACCTTCTTTCGATTTCTTGACCAGATAGTCTTCGGTGGTCATATCACCGGTCGGAAACTGCGGCAGGAAATATTCGCCCAGACGCACCGTCACGTTACAGCGTTTGGCGATCTCAACGGTGTTTTCCAGTGCTTCCGGAATGTCCGAGAACAGCTCGCACATCTCCTCTTCCGTACGCATATACTGCTGCGGCGAATAGTTACGTGGGCGCTTAGGATCGTCGAGAGTAAAACCGTCGTGAATGGCGACGCGAATTTCATGCGCGTCAAAATCATCGCTGTTAATAAAGCGCACGTCGTTGGTAGCGACGACCGGCAAGCCGCGCGCTTCCGCCAGTTCTACGGCTGCGTGCAAATAGCTTTCTTCATCCTGTCTGCCGGTACGGATCAGCTCAAGGAAGTAACGATCCGGGAAATGCGTTTCATAGAACGAGACGCACTCCTCAACCAGCGCGCTATTACCCCGCAACAGGCTGCGGCCAACGTCGCCCATGCGTCCACCGGAAAGCAGAATTAACCCCTCTTTCAGTTCGATCAGCCAGTCGCGATCGATAACCGGACCCGCCGCGCCGTAGCCGCGTTGATAGGCTTTAGAAATGAGCAGCGTAAGGTTCTGATAACCGGTGTTATTCGACGCCAGCACCGTTAAATGGGTGAGTTCTTCGCCCATTTGTTCGCTCTGAACGTGGAAATCGGCGCCGACAATGGGTTTAATCCCGGCGCCATGACCCGCCCCGTAGAACTTCACCAGACCGCAAAGGTTGGTAAAATCGGTGATCGCCAGCGCGGGCATGCCCAGTGCGGCCGCCTTTTTCACCAGCGGTCCGGTTTTGGCCAGCCCATCGATCATGGAGTAGTCGCTGTGCACCCGCAGGTGGACGAAACGAGGTTCAGACATCTTCAGATTCCTTTAACCCAGAGATCAGGACGCGAGTCCCAGTGCGCGTTTGACCGGGCCAAAGCTGCGTCGATGGTGCTCTGTCGCGCCATGAGCAGCCAGCGCCTCCAGATGAAAAGCGGTTGGATACCCTTTGTGCTGGGCAAAACCGTACTGCGGGAAAACGCTATCCAGCGCGGCCATTTCCGCATCCCGCGTGACTTTCGCCAGAATAGACGCAGCGCTGATTTCCGCCACACGGCTGTCGCCTTTTACCACCGCCATCGACGGTACCGGCAGCGCGGGGCAGCGATTGCCGTCGATGAGCACGTATTCCGGCGCAATATGCAGACCAGCGACCGCACGCTGCATCGCCAGCATGGTGGCATGAAGAATATTCAGCTCATCTATCTCATGCGACTCCGCACGGCCCAGACTCCAGCTTAACGCTTTTTCTTTGATTTCGTCATACAGCGCCAGACGGCGCTTTTCAGATAATTTTTTAGAATCGTTAAGACCCACAATCGGACGCGCCGGGTCGAGAATCACAGCGGCTGTCACCACCGCGCCGACCAACGGTCCCCGTCCAACTTCATCCACACCGGCGACTAAATGCATGTGCGGATAAACAAATTCGATCATTGTGCTAACTCCAGAACTGCATCCGCCGCCTGCTCGTCGGCATTGCAGCGGATCTGCTGATGCAGCTCGCGGAAAGTATCATGCATCGCATGGCTGGTTTTACCGTTAGCCAGAAGCGGCAGTAGCGCTTGCGCGAGTTTCTGCGGCTCGCACTCTTCCTGCAGCAGCTCTTTGACGAGTTCTCTCCCTGCCAGCAGATTCGGCAACGACACATAGTCGGTTTTCACCAGCCGCTTCGCCAGCCAGAAGGTAAACGGCTTCATGCGATAGCCTACCACCATCGGGCACTTCGCCAGCATACACTCAAGCGCGGCGGTTCCCGACGCAAGCAGCGCGGCGTCGCTGGCGACCATCGCTTCGCGTCCCATCCCGTCAAGCAGATGCACGGAAAGTTCCGGTGCGACATCCGCTTTGATTTTCTCAAACTGTTCGCGCCGTTTGGCATTCACTAACGGCACCACGACTTCGAGATCGGGGTAATGCTGACGCAAGCGCTGCGCCGTTTTCAGGAAGTCGGCGCTGAGCATCTCCACTTCTGCGCCACGGCTACCGGGCAGCAACGCCAGGCAATGGGCGTCATGCGGAATGCCCAGGACATCACGGGCCGCGTTTTTATCCGGGTCAAGCGGCATGGCATCCGCCATCGTGTGTCCAATAAAACGGCACGGCACGTTATATTTATCGTAAAACGCTTTTTCGAAAGGCAGAAAAGCCAGCACCATATTGGTGGATCTGCCTATTTTGAAAACACGTTTCTGCCGCCACGCCCAGACGGACGGACTGACATAATGAATGGTTTTGATACCCTGTTTTTTCAGGTTGCCTTCCAGGGTGATGTTGAAGTCAGGCGCATCAATCCCTACAAAGACATCCGGCTTAAGCCCGGTAAAACGACGGGTTAAATCGGCGCGAATGTGCAGCAGGCGACGGAGGCGTCCAAGCACCTCAACAATCCCCATAACCGCCAGTTCTTCCATTTCGTACCAGGCTTCACAGCCTTCAGCCTGCATACGCGGCCCCGCTACGCCGACAAAACGGGCGTGGGGGACACGCGCCTTCAGGGCGCGGATCAAGCCTGCGCCAAGAATATCGCCGGAGGTTTCTCCGGCGACCAGGGCAATCGTTAAAGGACGCTGTTCAGCCATTAACGAATCAAACCGCGCGTTGAGCGGGCAAAAAAGTCGCTGAACGGTTGCACTTCCGGATACTGCTTCGCCAGCTCGGCGATTTCCGGTTTTGCTTCATCCAGCGTTTTACCGCTGCGATACAGCGCTTTATATGCGTTGCGGATCGCGGTGATCGCTTCGCGGGTAAAGCCGCGGCGCTTCAGCCCTTCAATGTTCACGCCAAACGGCGTGGCGTGGTTGCCCTGCGCGATAACGAACGGCGGAACGTCCTGAGCGACGCCAGAACAGCCGCCCACCATCACGTGCGCGCCGATAATACAGAACTGGTGCACGGCGGTCATGCCGCCGATGATGACGTAATCGTCCAGCGAAACATGGCCCGCGAGGGTTGCGTTATTCGCCAGAATACAGCGATCGCCTATTGTGCAATCGTGCGCCACGTGGGCGTTGATCATCAGCAGGTTATCGCTGCCCACCTTCGTTAATCCACCGCCCTGCACCGTGCCACGATGAATGGTTACGCTTTCGCGAATGCGGTTACGATCGCCAATTTCCACACGGGTCGGTTCACCAGCGTATTTCAGATCCTGGTTCACTTCACCGATAGAGGCGAACTGATAAATCTCGTTATCGCGGCCAATTTTGGTGTGGCCATTCACGACAACGTGAGACTTCAGTACGGTACCCTCACCAATTTCAACATGGGGTCCAACGAGACAAAAAGGTCCAATGTGGACGTTAGCGCCAAGAGAAGCGCCTTCTTCCACAATGGCGGTTGGATGAATAAAGGCGGATTTATCAATCACGTATCAGGCCTCCCGGCTACGAGCGCACATCATCGTTGCTTCGCAAACTACTTTACCGTCGACCAGAGCAACCCCTTTGAAGCGGGTCAGGCCACGGCGCGTTTTCTCGAAAGTCACTTCCATGATCATCTGATCGCCAGGCACGACAGGACGCTTAAAGCGCGCTTCATCAATACCTGCGAAATAGTAAAGCTCTCCCGGCTCCAGTTTACCCACGCTTTTAAACGCCAGAATACCGGTAGCCTGTGCCATTGCTTCCAGAATCAGAACGCCCGGAAAGATCGGCTTGCCCGGGAAATGTCCCTGGAAAAACGGCTCGTTAACGGAAACATTCTTCACTGCGCGGAGAAAGCGACCTTCTTCAAAATCCAGCACCCGATCCACCAGCAAAAACGGGAAACGGTGCGGCAGAAGTTCTAAAATCTCTTCAATGTGCAGAGTATGAGTGTTAGTAGTCAAAATACTCTTCCTGTCCAAATATACTAAAAGCCAATAATAACACGGCCTGCCGCAATCGTATGAATGCCGACAGGCCGTAAAGTATGTGTGACCGGGTGAGAGTTTAGTCTTGTTGATTAACCTTGCGCTCAATCGCTTTGAGACGCTTGCTCATATCATCAATGTTCATCACCAGTGCGGCTGTCTTACGCCATACTTTGTTAGGTTGCAGCGGAATGCCTGAGGAATAGACGCCAGGCTCCGTGATGGGACGCATCACCATCCCCATGCCCGTCACCGTCACCTTGTCGCATATTTCCATATGGCCATTAATGACGCTGGCGCCGCCAATCATACAGTAACGGCCAATCTTCAGGCTGCCCGCCATAATGACGCCACCGGCAACCGCCGTATTGTCGCCAATCACAACGTTATGCGCAATCTGACACTGGTTATCAATGATAACACCGTTGCCGATCACCGTATCATCCAGCGCACCACGATCGATGGTGGTACAGGCGCCGATCTCCACGCGATCGCCAATAATGACGCGACCAAGCTGCGGGATCTTCACCCAGTTGCCGCGATCGTTGGCATAGCCAAAACCGTCGGCGCCAATCACCGTACTGGACTGGATCAGGCAATTCTCACCTATCTGGATGTCGTGGTAAACCGTTACATTCGCCCATAAGCGCGAGCCGGCACCAATTTTCGTATTTTTCCCGACGAAGCAACCCGCGCCGATAACCACGTTATCGCCCAGCGCTACGCCTGATTCAATGACCGCATTTGCGCCGATTGAAACATTGCTACCCAGCGTCGCCGTCGCATCTACCACCGCACTTGGTGCGATATTCTGCGCCGGCTGCGGCGTGGTATCTAAAATTTGCGCCATTCGCGCATACGTGAGGTAGGGATTCTTCACTACCAGCGCGGCGCTTTTAGCAAAAGGAAGATCGTCCTGCGTCATGACAACGGCAGACGCCTGGCATAAAGCCAAGTGCTCACGGTATTTCGGATTCACCATGAACGTAATGTGACCCGTTTGCGCAGATTGCATGGACGCAACGCCGGTGATGACGATATCGCCATCACCGTATAATTCTGCATCCAACTGCTCTGCTAAATCAGACAGTCGAATTGAAGGCATTACTTATTTAACCTGTTTCAGTACGTCAGCAGTAATATCTTTTACATCGCTGCTGTTGTAAGCAACGCTGTTCGCGTCAACGACCAGATCGATGCTCTGGCTGTTGGCAACGGATTTCACCGCAGTCTGGATACGGGTAACCAGTTTGCCACGTTCTTCGTTGGAACGACGTGCGCGATCCTGCTCAAAAGCCTGCGCTTTCTGAGAGAACGTCTGGCGCTGCGCCATCACGTCTTTTTCCAGCTTGGTACGTTCGCCACCTGCTTTCATGGACTGCAGACGCTGCATTTTGGACTGCAGGTCAGTTTCCATACGTTGCAGTTCGCTGGCGCGGCTTTTGAACTCGTTTTCCAGCGTTTTGGAAACGCCAGTCTTCTGCGCAACCTGCTGGAACAGGCTACCCATGTTGACGATTGCAATTTTGTCAGCAGCCTGTGCAGACGTAACCATTGCTAAACCGAGACCTGCCGCTAATAACCACTTTTTCACAATAAACTCCTTACCATCCCATTTGCACCCGAAGGTGCAGTTCTTTGCGTGGCCAGGCGACCCCATGCAAGATCGCCTAAAGTCATCGCTACACTACCATTACATTCCCTTGTGAAGAACCGTTACCAGGTTTTACCAATGTTAAACTGGAACTGTTCTGCTTTGTCTCCATCGTACTTTTTAAACGGCTGGGCGTAGGAGAATACCAACGGCCCCAATGGGGACATCCATTGTAATGCGATACCAGCGGACATACGGATATTGCTCGGATCGCTGTAATCAGGATAGCCTGAGAAACGGCTGGAATCCCAGTTTGTATCCCAAACGGTACCCATATCCCAGAAGAAGGAGGTACGTACCGAGTTCGCGTATTTATCGCTGATAAACGGCGTTGGGGTAATGAACTCAAGGCTGGCGACAGCCATTGCGTTACCGCCCACTGCGTCATCGGATTCACACGGCGCCGTGTTGGTGCTTGCACATTCGTTATCGTAGTCATCATCGCCATCATGACGGCTGCTGGCTGGCAGATAGACCGCTTTCGGACCGATGGTGTTCGACTGGAAACCACGTACGGTGCTGGAGCCGCCCGCATAGAAGTTTTCATAGAACGGCATCTCTTTGCCGCCGATACCATCACCGTAACCCCAACGCGTACGACCCAGCACAACCCATTTGTGGTCGTCGTCGATCGGCACATAAGTCGCGGTGTCCAGCGTCGCTTTGTAGTATTCGTTATCAGAACCCGGAATGGTCACTTTACCGTTCAGGTTGATACGCGTACCTTCCGTCGGGAAGAAGCCACGGTCGAGCTTGTTATACGTCCAGCCGTAGTTAAAGGTGAAGTCATCCGCGGCGAAGCTGTTGCGATCGTTTGTCGGATCCGGGTTTTCCCCCATCGAGTTCAGATAACGCCACATGGCGACCTGCGGCTGCATGTTGGACAGTTTGTTATGCACATAACCGAGGCCCGCGCGCAGCGTGTTGTATTCATTCACCGGGAAGCCCAGCGTCACGTCCGTACCGTAGCTCTTGTTGGTATAGTCGGACAGATCGGCGTCATCCGCCTGGAAATCGTTATAGAACACGCGACCGCCGAGACTGACGCCGTCAACGGTGAAGTACGGGTTGGTCACAGACAGTTCGGTATAGGTCTGGTAGTCGTTCTTCGTACCATTGATCCCTACCGCATAACCGGTACCCAACCAGTTATCCTGCTGTACGCCCGCCTGGAAGCTGACGCCGCTTTCTGTACCGTAACCGATACCGAAGTTGAAGCTACCGGTGTTACGCTCTTTCACCTTGTAGACCACGTCCACCTGGTCCGGGCTACCCGGAACGCGCTGGGTGTCAGTATCGACGGTTTCGAAGTAACCTAAACGGTTCAGACGTTCTTTACCCTGGTCGACCAGATCGCTGCCCAGCCATGCCCCTTCCATCTGACGCATTTCACGACGCAGAACGGCATCTTTAGAGGTGTCATTGCCTTCAAAACGGATCTTACGTACGTAGAAACGGTTACCCGCATCAACGTTGACGCGCAGGTTAACGGTTTTATCCGTATCGTTGATTTCCGGCTGAGACTGAACGCGTGGATAGGCGTAACCATAGCGACCAAGAAGCTTTTTAATGTCATCTTCCATTTTGGTCACTTTGGTGCCGTTATACAGCTCGCCCGGCTCGATTTTGGTCAGGCTTTCGATCTCAGCAGAGTGACCCGCCAGGTTACCGCTCACCTGCACGCCAGAAAGCTTGTACTGATCGCCTTCCGTGACGTTAACGGTGATATAAATGCCTTTCTTGTCCGGCGTCAGGCTGACCTGAGTAGAGTCAATGTTGAAGCGCGCGTAGCCGCGATCCAGATAGTAGCTGCGCAGGGTCTCTAAGTCGCCCGCCAGTTTCTGTTTCTGGTATTTGCGATCGCCGACCACGTTCCACCACGGCACTTCATCGCGCAACTGGAAGTGAGAGATCAGTTCGTTGGTACTGAAAGCATGGTTGCCAACGATGTTGATCTGCTGGATCTTCGCGGACACGCCTTCCTGGAAGACCAGTTTCAGGTCAACACGGTTACGCGGCAGCGGAGTCACCACCGCTTTAACGCTGGCGCTGTATTTACCGACACTGTAGTAGAAGTCTTCCAGCCCTTTTTCGATATCGGCAATGGTGGTGCGATCCAGAGATTCGCCGACACGCACGCCAGACGCCTCGAGGTTTTGCTTCAGCATATCGTCTTTCACCGATTTGTTACCGGAGAACGTGATGCTGGCAATAGTCGGGCGTTCTTTTACCTGAACCAGAAGGGTATCACCATCACGAAGGACGCGGACGTCCTCAAAGTTGCCGGTGGCAAACAGAGCGCGAATGGTATTACTGATATCTTCATCATTAACCGTGTCGCCTGTGCGCACCGGCATACTGAGGAGGGCCGCACCAACGGCGACACGCTGCAGGCCTTCGAAATGAATGTCCTTCACTACGAACCCTTCAGCACCGTATACGGTGGCGCTGCTAAACAGCAGCGACGCTATGAGCAACTTTTTCATCGCCATCGTTATTATGCGTTCTTCCTAACTAACTCTCTTACAACCGAGAGAAATCATTGAAAAGTGCAAGCCCCATTAACAGCACCAGCAAAATCGAGCCAATGCGATAACTAAAGTCTTGAACCCGCTCGGATACCGGCCCGCCCTTAAGCTTTTCAATCGCCAGGAACAGCAGATGCCCCCCGTCAAGAACGGGCAGCGGAAACAGGTTGATTATCCCGAGGTTCACGCTGATAAGCGCAAGGAACATCAGGTAATATATCACCCCGAACTCCGCTGACATCCCAGCCCCCTGAGCGATAGAAATCGGCCCACTGAGGTTGTTCAGTTTCACATCACCGGTTATCAATTTTCCCAGCATACTGACCGTCAGCTTCATCAACTGCCACGTTTTATCCGTGGCCTGTGCGATGGCGCTAAACGGCCCATACTGGCGTACTGTCTTGTACTCATCCGGCAGAGGAATGATTTTCGGCACAACGCCGGCAAAACCTTCCGCCTTTCCGTTACCCGATTTGGTATCCGGGATTAACGTCAAAGACAAGGCACTCCCCTGCCTTTCAATTTCCAGCGCTAACGGCTTACCGGGATTATCGCGCACAAGCGTCACGAAATTCATCCATTGCGTTAACGGTTGACCATCGACTTTAACGATCCTGTCGCCAGCTTGCAAACCCGCTTTACTTGCCGCGGACTGCGCCTGCACTTCTGACAGCACCGGTTCGATCTGAGGCCCGCGCGGTCGAATCCCCAAAGAAGATACAGGATCTTCCTTGTCTGGCTCAAATGCCCAATGACGCAAATCCAGCGTTTTCTCCTGACGCTGGTTACTGCCAAAAGACGCGACGCTGAGCGTCGTCTGCTCGTCGCCGATTTTCGCGACCAACTGTAAACGCACCGCATCCCAATCAGGGGTTTCGATACCGTCAATGGCTTTAAGTTCCGTTCCCGGCGCAATTTGCGCGTCGGCGGCAATCGAGTTGGGGGTTATTTCACCAACCACCGGACGAACGCCAGGGACGCCGATGATAAACACCAGCCAGTAAGCGAAGATGGCAAAAAGGAAATTAGCAACCGGGCCGGCGGCGATAATTGCCGCACGCTGACCTACGGTTTTGTTGTTGAACGCGTGGTGGCGCAGTTCCGGAATCACCGGCTCAGCGCGCTCATCCAGCATTTTGACGTAACCGCCCAGCGGGATAAGGGCGATAACATATTCAGTACCAGACCTGTCGGTACGGCGCCAAAGCGCTTTACCAAAGCCAATGGAAAAGCGCTCTACACGGACACCGCAACGCCGTGCAACCCAGAAATGACCAAATTCATGCACGGTGATAAGCACACCCAGTGCAACAATGAATGCAGCCAGATTCCAGAGAATACTCAGCATAAAACCTTCCGTTAAAGCGTTTTGAATACCAGTAACAACAGGCACGCAAAGACCGGTACTGCCGCCGTCAGGCTATCAATACGGTCCAGAATACCACCGTGTCCTGGAATCAAATGACCGCTGTCTTTAATTCCTGCTTCACGCTTGAACATGCTCTCAGTAAGATCGCCCAGCACAGAGGCCAGCGCGGCAATAATAGAGCAAATTAACAAGGTGACCGGCGCAACGTCCAGGTTCGCCCACATGCTGTAACCCCAGGAGATTACCGCTGCTGTCGCGAGACCGCCAAAAAAGCCCTGCCAGGTTTTCCCTGGCGACACCTTCGGCGCCAGCTTATGTTTGCCAAACAGTTTGCCAAACATATACGCCCCGGAGTCCGCGCCCCAAACGAGGATCATGACATAGAGTAGCCATATCGCGCCACTGTAATGATTATCGTCATAATGCCAGGCGCGAAGCGCCAGCATGCCCCAGAAAAAGGGGACGATAGTCAACACGCCGAAAATTATGCGTAATGTCTTCGAATTACGCCAGATCGCCGCTGAACCGGGATAGAAAAACACCAGGAGTAAAGCAACGATCCACCAGCCTAACGACGCCCAAAGTGAGACCTCGACCAGCGGCTGGTGAATATTATGATGGTATTCCGGCAGTAAAAACAGCATTAGCGCGAGTAACAGCCCGCACAGTACCGCCAGCCATACGCGTTGCGTGCGAGTGGCAAAACCGCTTAACTGTCCCCATTCCCACGCGGCCAGCATACACACCAGCAGCGTAACAATAGCGAACCCCACCGGCGGCAGCAGAAATAGCGCCGCGATGACCACGGGTATTAAAACAAAAGCAGAAATCAGGCGATACTTCAGCAAAAGCGACCCCCATCAGGCTTTGTCATCACCGGGCTCGGTGCCGCCGAAACGACGCTCTCGATTAGCAAAGGCATGCAGCGCACCTTCAAAGTCTTGTTCATCGAAATCGGGCCAGAGCACATCAGTAAAGTAAAGTTCGGCGTAGGCAATTTGCCAAAGCAAAAAGTTACTTATTCTATGCTCTCCCCCAGTCCTAATTACTAAATCCACCGGAGCCAGCTCATGCATACAGATTTGTTGGTTGAGCATTTCTTCATCAATCTGTTCCGGGCGCAGTACACCGTCCTGCACCTGTTCCGCCAGTTTTCTGACTCCCTGGACAATATCCCAACGTCCGCCGTAATTCGCCGCAATGTTCAGCGTCAGCCCGGTATTCTGGGCAGTTAGCGCTTCCGATTTACGAATACGTTCCTGCAAACGCGAGTTAAATCGACTGGTATCGCCAATAATGCGCAGGCGGACGTTATGGCGGTGCAGGCTTTTGACTTCGCTGTCAAGCGCCCACACAAACAGCTCCATTAACGCGCTAACTTCCTGCGCTGGTCGGTTCCAGTTTTCACTACTAAAGGCATACAGCGTTAACGCATCAATACCGTTGTTGGCAGCAAAAGAGACGGCCCGGCGGACGGATTTCGCTCCGGCCTTATGCCCGAATGCCCGAATCTTCCCTTGCTTTTTTGCCCAGCGACCATTGCCATCCATAATGATCGCGACATGACGACAGCCATGTGCTGGCAAATTTTCGCTTACTGGTTGAGTTGCAGACAACATAACGCGTTTTTAGTCCCTGAAAGGATTTAGCGGTACTCAGGAATACAGAAGCCTTTTACACTTCATCTTTCAGGCTGCCTCTTGTCAGCTTGCTGTCCCGCGTCACGTACCGCTGTACGCGCCCGGGAACGCATCCACTCGCCGCCCTGATGCAACCTGAATGATTTTGCGTATCCACAAAAAAGCCGTGTCAAACCACGGCTTGCCTGACCGAAAAAAGCCAAATACCTGCGATCAGGTGGCGCAGACTATATCACTGAAGCCCAACGCTAACAAATAGCACGATCTTCTGTAGCCGGATTATCCTCAGCTTGCGAGACGCGTCACTTGTTTTCTGGCGACTTCTCGCGCAATGGCATCCACTCGCAGGACGTCATCCACACTCTGAGGCTCTTGCAGGTCCATCTGTTCCAGCACAGCTAAATTGAGATCGGCAATATCGGTAAAGCGAAGTTCTTCAGCAAGAAATGCAGCTACGACGATTTCGTTTGCCGCATTCAACGCAGTGGTTGCCGCCTGCCCTTGCTCAAACGCTTCCATTGCCAGTTTCAGGCACGGATAGCGCTCATAGTCCGGCGCGCTAAAAGTCAGCGCGCTGAGCTGGCAGAAATCGAGCGGCTTAACACCCGAGGTCACGCGATTCGGCCAGGCCATGGTATGGGCAATTGGCGTACGCATATCCGGCTCCCCCAGTTGCGCCAGAACGCTGCCGTCCTGATAGCGCACCATTGAGTGAATAACCGACTGCGGATGAATCAGCACGTCCATCTGGCGGGCACTGGCGTTGAACAACCAACGCGCTTCTATGTATTCCAGACCTTTATTCATCATGGTGGCGGAGTCGACGGAAATTTTACGCCCCATCGACCAGTTCGGGTGACGGCATGCCTGCTCGGGCGTCATTGAGGCCAGATCGCGCAGCGGCGTTTCCCGAAACGGGCCACCAGACCCGGTAAGCAAAACCGACATCACGCCATTTTGCTCAAGGTCAGCGTATCCCAGATTGTGTTGAATGGGTTGGGGCATACTCTGAAAAATAGCGTTATGCTCGCTGTCCACCGGTAAAAGCCGTGCGCCACTTTGCTTTACCGCGTCCATAAACAGGCGTCCGCAGGTGACCAGCGACTCTTTATTGGCCAGCAGAATGGTTTTACCGGCGCGAATGGCGGCCAGCGTCGGCAACAGCCCTGCTGCGCCCACAATGGCCGCCATGACTTGATCCACATCATCCAGCGCCGCCATCTCACAGGCTGCCTGTTGCCCGCTAAGAACCTCTGTGCGGCAACCGTGTTGCTGCAACGTGGCTTTTAGCAGCGTTGCGCTGGCTTCATCATCCATCACCGCGTAATGCGGGGAGAATTCCAGGCACTGCTCCACCATACGGGTGACATTTTTACCTGCCACCAGCGCGACAACGCGAAAGTCGTCAGGGTTCTGGCGCACCACGTCAAGCGTGCTGCAACCAATAGAGCCGGTCGAGCCCAGAAGGGTTATGTGCTTCATTGAACGTCCAGTCTGAAAGTGAGACAGGGTAAAAGGTAAAAAGCAAAACGCCGCCAGCCGATCCAAAAGATCTTCTGAGCGGCGTTTTCGTCGTACCGGTGAATCAGAACTGCATCAGTTCCGCTTCTTTGTCTGCCAGCGCCGCTTCCACTTTCTTGATAGCGGCATCGGTCAGTTTCTGAATATCGTCCTGAGAACGACGGTCATCATCTTCGCTGATCTCTTTGTCTTTCAGCAGCGCCTTGACTTTATCGTTAGCGTCACGACGCACGTTACGCACGGCAACGCGAGCCTGCTCCGCTTCGCCACGCACGATTTTCGTCAGGTCTTTACGACGTTCTTCAGTCAGCGGCGGCAGTGGAACACGGATATCGCTGCCGGCAGAACTTGGGTTCAGACCGAGGTCAGACGCCATGATCGCTTTTTCAACGGCCGGGCTCAGAGAACGGTCAAATACGTTGATTTTCAGGGTACGGGAATCTTCTACCGTTACGCTTGCCAGCTGACGCAGCGGCGTCGGCGTACCGTAATATTCCACAACAATGCCATCCAGCAGGCTGGGAGAAGCACGACCCGTGCGAATTTTGCTGATTTGGGTTTTGAATGCTTCAACGCATTTGTCCATGCGTACTTCAGCATCTTTTCTGATATCGCTAATCACGTTACGAATCCTTGGAAACTAGTCTCAGTCAGACCAGACAATTGCACATAGTGGAAATGCGCTTAGTATAGCCCTGATTAAAATATTACGGGTAATCCCGCGATACTGACGCAAAATCTTACCGCGATTTCTGCACAAAATCATTCAGGTTGTATCAAGGCGGCAACTGAACGACAAATTTGTCAGGAACAAATTTGAACAGCCGCAGGCGTCCTTCAGTGAGGGACAAGGATGCCCCTCATTTATTCCCAGCACCTTACACATGTAAGTGACTGGGGTGAGCAAAGGCAGCCAACGCAGAGACAGCCTGAAAGATGAAGTGTAACACGGGAATTACTCCGTGATTAACGTCCCTTCTTTCTCACCCATGACCACACGACGCAGCGCGCCCGGCTTGTTCATGTTGAACACGCGAATCGGCAATTTGTGGTCACGCGCCAGCGTAAACGCCGCCAGATCCATCACTTTTAGCTCTTTTTCCAGCACTTCGCTGTAGGTCAGCTGCTCGTACATGGTGGCCGACGGATCTTTTGCCGGATCGGCGGTGAATACACCATCCACCTTGGTTGCTTTCAGGACAACGTCCGCTTCAATTTCAATACCGCGCAGGCAGGCTGCAGAGTCGGTAGTAAAGAACGGGTTACCGGTCCCGGCAGAGAGGATCACCACGCGGTTATTACGCAGCAGGCTGATCGCTTCCGCCCAGCTGTAGTTGTCGCACACGCCGTTAAGCGGAATCGCCGACATCAGGCGAGCGTTCACATAGGCGCGATGGAGCGCATCGCGCATCGCCAGGCCGTTCATCACGGTGGCCAGCATGCCCATGTGGTCGCCCACAACGCGGTTCATTCCCGCTTTCGCCAGACCTGCGCCACGGAACAGGTTACCGCCACCAATAACCACACCAACCTGAATCCCCAGTTCAACCAGTTCTTTGATTTCCTGAGCCATACGATCCAGTATGCTTGCGTCAATACCGAAGCCTTCCGAACCCTGCAGAGCTTCGCCACTCAACTTAAGCAGAATACGTTTATAGACGGGTTTTGCATTGGTAGCCATGTTTCTTTCCTGAGACTGTCAACGATTTAAAAAGGGGGTAAATTCTGGCGACAATGATATGTCGCTTCTCAGTACAACGAAATAAGAGCCATACTGATTTTGCGTGACGGGTGACAAAAAGAAGCCGCCCTCAGGCGGCTCCTTTTCAATCATTAAGACTGCTTGGACATTGCAGCAACTTCTGCTGCGAAGTCAGTCTCAACTTTTTCGATGCCTTCGCCCACTTCGAAGCGGATGAAGCCAGTCACGTCAGCGTTGTGCTCTTTCAGCAGCTGACCAACAGACTTGCTCGGATCCATAACGAAAGGCTGGCCAGTCAGAGAAACTTCGCCGGTGAATTTCTTCATGCGGCCTTCAACCATTTTCTCTGCGATTTCTTTTGGTTTGCCAGACTGCATGGCGATGTCCAACTGTACCTGGTATTCTTTCTCTACCACTTCAGCAGACACATCTTCCGGCTTAACGAATTCCGGCTTGCTTGCCGCAACATGCATTGCCAGTTGCTTAACCAGTTCTTCGTCAGCGCCTTTCGCGGCAACCAGAACACCGATGCGCGCACCGTGCTGGTAGCTACCCAGAACGTCGCCTTCCAGGGAAGCGATACGACGGATGTTGATGTTCTCGCCGATTTTCGCAACCAGCGCAACGCGCTCTTCTTCGAACTGCGCTTTCAGTACTTCAACGTCAGTGATTTTACCCGCAACCGCTGCGTCCAGTACTTTGTCAGCGAAAGCCTGGAAACCGCCGTCTTTCGCAACGAAGTCAGTCTGGCAGTTAACTTCCAGAATGAACGCGATATTGCCTTCGATTTTGGTTTTGATTACGCCGTCAGCAGCAACGTTGCCTGCTTTTTTCGCTGCTTTGATCGCACCGGACTTACGCATGTTTTCGATTGCCAGCTCGATGTCGCCATTCGCTTCAGTCAGTGCTTTTTTGCAATCCATCATGCCTGCGCCAGTACGCTCACGCAGCTCTTTTACCAGGGATGCGGTAATTTCAGCCATTCTAAAATCCTCGGAAGATTTGATCTGCCCGGCGTCAAACCGCACAGATTTAAAAGTGAAAAAGGGGGCCATTGATAGGCCCCCTAACCAAACGTGATACTACCTGGTCCAAAAAGGGGCTCGAACGAGCGTTCCTTATTATTCAGCTTCTACGAAGCTTTCTTCCGCCTGGGAAGCCAGATCCTGAGAACGGCCTTCACGAACGGTTGCAGCGACAGCGCCCAGGTACAGGCTAACAGCACGGATTGCGTCGTCGTTACCCGGGATAACGAAGTCAACACCATCCGGATCAGAGTTGGTATCAACGATAGCAAATACCGGAATACCCAGGTTGTTTGCTTCTTTGATAGCAATGTGCTCGTGGTCAGCATCGATAACGAACAGCGCGTCCGGCAGACCGCCCATGTCTTTGATACCGCCCAGGCTGTTTTCCAGTTTCTCAAGCTCACGCGTACGCATCAGCGCTTCTTTCTTGGTCAGCTTTTCGAAAGTACCGTCCTGAGACTGAGTTTCCAGGTCTTTCAGACGTTTGATGGACTGACGAACGGTTTTCCAGTTAGTCAGCATACCGCCCAGCCAGCGATGGTTCACGAAGAACTGATCGCAGCTGTTAGCAGCTTCTTTCACCGCTTCGCTTGCAGCGCGTTTAGTACCAACGAAAAGGATTTTACCTTTACGAGAAGCAATCTTGTTCAGCTCAGCCAGGGCTTCGTTGAACATCGGTACCGTTTTCTCAAGGTTGATGATGTGAACTTTGTTACGCGCACCGAAGATGAACGGCTTCATTTTCGGGTTCCAGTAACGGGTCTGGTGACCGAAGTGAACACCAGCCTTGAGCATGTCGCGCATGGAAACAGTTGCCATGATTAAAACCTCTATAGATAAAGTTGGGGTTATGCCTCCACGTATCCCATATTACCGACCCCAAAGGGCACCCCGGAATATGTGCCGATACGTGTGTGTTGTTACACAAAGTGAGATATGTCGCTTCCGTCCATCTTGTGTAGTCTCGAATGGAACGGAAGTCCGGCGCGCTTTATACCACAAATACGCCGCCGACACCAATAATTGTTGGCTGAGTGTGCTGTTAATGATTCTCAATTTGGCACGGGGTGCGCCTGACTGATACCATTGACAATACTTACACTAGTATTGTCGAAAAAATCGACACCGATGGACAGATTACATGGCTATCTCAATTAAGACCCCTGAAGAAATCGAAAAAATGCGCGTCGCGGGCCGTCTGGCCGCAGAAGTGCTGGAGATGATCGAACCGCATATCAAACCGGGCGTCAGCACGGGCGAACTGGATCGTCTTTGTAACGACTACATCGTCAACGAGCAGCACGCGATTTCCGCCTGCCTCGGTTACCATGGTTATCCGAAATCCGTCTGCATCTCTATTAATGAAGTGGTATGCCACGGGATCCCGGACGATGCCAAGCTGTTGAAAGACGGCGATATCGTCAACATTGACGTGACTGTCATCAAAGACGAATACCACGGCGACACCTCAAAAATGTTTATCGTCGGCAAGCCGACTATCCTGGGCGAGCGTCTGTGCCGCGTCACGCAGGAGAGCCTGTATCTGGCCCTGCGTATGGTAAAACCGGGCATCCGTCTGCGCGCCCTGGGCGCGGCGATTCAGAAATACGCGGAAGGCGAAGGCTTCTCTGTGGTGCGCGAATACTGCGGACACGGTATTGGCCGCGGCTTCCATGAAGAACCGCAGGTACTGCATTACGATGCGGACGACGGCGGCGTGGTGCTGCAACCGGGCATGACGTTCACCATTGAGCCAATGCTGAATGCCGGTGATTACCGCATCCGCACCATGAAGGATGGCTGGACGGTAAAAACCAAAGACAGAAGCTTGTCTGCACAGTATGAGCACACTATTGTAGTAACCGAAAACGGCTGCGAAATTCTGACCTTACGCAAGGATGACACCATCCCGGCGGTCATTACGCACGACGAATAACTGATTGCCTGATGGCGCTGTCGCTTATCAGGCCTGGAAATTGCAGTGTTCCCTGGGCCGGATAAGGCGTTTCGCCGACATCCGGCTTTTTAATGGGTGGCGCATAATGAATACTCTTCCTGAACAGCACGCGAATACCGCACTTCCCACCCTTCCCGGCCAGCCGCAAAACCCAGGCAGTTGGTCGCGTGACGAACTCACCGTCAGCGGGATAAAGTCCCACATCGATACCTTCCAGCAGTGGCTGGGCGACGCGTTTGACAGCGGGATCTCCGCCGAGCAGTTGATCGAAGCCCGCACCGAGTTTATTGATCAACTGCTGCAACGGTTGTGGATTGACGCGGGATTCGGGCAGATTGCCGATCTGGCGCTGGTCGCCGTCGGCGGCTACGGGCGCGGCGAACTGCATCCGCTTTCCGACATCGATCTGCTGATCTTAAGCCGCAAAAAATTACCCGATGACCAGGCGCAGAAAGTGGGTGAACTGCTGACGCTGCTGTGGGACGTAAAGCTGGAGGTCGGACACAGCGTACGTACGCTTGAAGAGTGTCTGCTGGAAGGGCTGTCGGATCTGACCGTCGCCACCAACCTGATCGAAACCCGGCTGCTGATTGGCGACGTGGCGCTGTTCCTTGAGCTGCAAAAACACATTTTCAGCGAAGGCTTCTGGCCGTCCGACACGTTCTACGCCGCCAAAGTCGAAGAACAGAACCAGCGCCACCAGCGCTATCACGGCACCAGCTATAACCTGGAACCGGATATCAAAAGCAGCCCCGGCGGCCTGCGCGACATCCATACGCTACAGTGGGTCGCCCGCCGTCACTTTGGCGCCACCTCCCTTGATGAGATGGTCGGTTTTGGCTTTTTGACCCAGGCCGAACGCGCGGAGTTAAACGAGTGCCTGCACATACTCTGGCGGATCCGCTTTGCGCTGCATCTGGTGGTGCCCCGTTACGACAACCGTCTGTTGTTTGACCGCCAGCTTAGCGTCGCCCAGCGTCTCAACTACCGTGGCGAAGGCAACGAGCCGGTCGAGCAAATGATGAAGGATTTCTTCCGGGTGACGCGGCGGGTCAGCGAACTGAACCAGATGCTGCTCCAGTTGTTTGACGAAGCCATCCTCGCCTTGCCGGCGGACGAAAAACCCCGCCCGATCGACGATGACTTTCAACTGCGCGGCACGCTGATCGACCTGCGTCACGACGATCTGTTTATCCGCGAGCCGGAAGCGATCCTGCGGATGTTCTATACCATGGTGCGCAATAGCGCGATCACCGGGATCTACTCCACCACCCTGCGCCATCTGCGCCACGCCCGACGTCATCTGAACCAGCCGCTGTGCTACATCCCGGAAGCGCGTTCGCTGTTTCTCAGCATGCTGCGTCACCCTGGCGCGGTCAGCCGCGGCCTGCTGCCCATGCACCGCCATAGCGTGCTGTGGGCCTATATGCCCCAGTGGTCGCACATTGTCGGACAGATGCAGTTCGATCTGTTCCACGCTTACACAGTGGATGAACACACCATTCGCGTGATGCTGAAGCTGGAAAGCTTCGCCAAAGAAGAGACCCGCCAGCGCCACCCGCTGTGTGTGGATCTGTGGCCCCGTCTGCGTCAGCCGGAGCTGATTCTGATCGCCGCTCTGTTCCACGACATCGCCAAAGGACGCGGCGGCGACCACTCCGTGCTGGGGGCGCAGGACGTGCTCAAATTCGCCGAGCTGCATGGCCTGAACTCGCGGGAGACCCAACTGGTAGCCTGGCTGGTACGGCAACATCTGCTGATGTCAGTTACCGCCCAGCGCCGCGATATTCAGGATCCGGAGGTGATCAAGCAGTTTGCCGAAGAAGTACAGACGGAGCACCGCTTGCGCTTTCTCGTCTGCCTGACAGTGGCCGACATATGCGCCACCAACGAAACGCTGTGGAATAGCTGGAAGCAAAGCCTGCTGCGCGAACTGTACTTCGCCACAGAGAAACAGCTGCGCCGCGGCATGCAGAATACGCCAGATATGCGCGAGCGCGTACGCCATCATCAGCTTCAGGCGCTGGCGCTATTACGGATGGACAATATTGATGAAGAGGCGCTGCACCATATCTGGTCGCGCTGTCGCGCCAACTATTTTGTCCGTCACAGCCCAAATCAACTGGCCTGGCACGCGCGACATCTGCTTCAGCACGACCTGAGCAAGCCGCTGATTTTGCTCAGTCCGCAGGCGACGCGCGGCGGAACGGAAATTTTTATCTGGAGTCCGGACCGCCCTTACCTGTTTGCCGCCGTCTGCGCTGAACTGGACAGGCGTAATCTCAGCGTCCACGATGCGCAGATCTTCACCACCCGCGACGGCATGGCGATGGATACGTTTATCGTCCTGGAGCCGGATGGCAGCCCACTGTCGTCTGATCGCCACGAAGCGATCCGCTTCGGGCTGGAACAGGCGATCACCCAGCGCAGTTGGCAACCGCCGCAGCCGCGTCGCCAGCCGGCTAAATTGCGTCACTTTACCGTGGATACCGAAGTGACGTTTTTGCCGACGCACACCGACCGGAAATCGTTCCTCGAACTGATTGCGCTCGACCAGCCCGGACTGCTGGCGCGGGTCGGGCAAATTTTTGCCGATCTGGGAATTTCGCTTCACGGCGCCCGAATTACAACCATTGGCGAGCGAGTAGAAGATTTATTCATAATCGCCACCGCGGACCGGCGTGCCCTTAATAATGCGCTCCAGCAGGAAGTGCATCAACGGTTGACAGAGGCCCTCAATCCAAACGATAAAGGGTAGTGTGTTTTTTTATTAGGGAAAGAGTTTACCAATGCAGCAGTTACAGAACGTTATTGAGACCGCTTTTGAGCGCCGTGCCGAGATCACGCCGGCGAATGTAGATACCGTGACCCGTGAAGCGGTGAATCAGGTGATTTCCCTGCTGGATTCCGGCGCACTGCGTGTTGCAGAAAAAATCGACGGCCAGTGGGTAACGCACCAGTGGCTGAAGAAAGCGGTACTGCTCTCTTTCCGTATTAACGATAACCAGGTTATCGACGGCGCGGAAAGTCGCTACTTCGATAAAGTGCCGATGAAATTTGCTGACTATGACGAAGCACGTTTTCAGAAAGAAGGCTTCCGCGTCGTGCCACCTGCGGCGGTGCGCCAGGGGGCGTTCATTGCCCGTAACACCGTGCTGATGCCGTCTTACGTTAATATCGGCGCCTATGTTGATGAAGGTACGATGGTGGATACCTGGGCGACCGTCGGCTCCTGCGCGCAGATCGGTAAAAACGTTCATCTCTCCGGCGGCGTCGGCATCGGCGGCGTACTGGAGCCGCTGCAGGCGAACCCGACCATCATCGAAGATAACTGCTTTATCGGCGCGCGTTCAGAAGTCGTGGAAGGCGTGATCGTGGAAGAAGGTTCCGTGATTTCGATGGGCGTTTACATCGGCCAGAGCACCCGTATTTATGATCGTGAAACCGGCGAAGTGCATTATGGCCGCGTTCCGGCAGGTTCTGTTGTTGTTTCTGGCAACCTGCCGTCGAAAGATGGCAAATACAGTCTTTACTGCGCGGTGATTGTGAAAAAAGTCGATGCCAAAACGCGCGGCAAGGTCGGCATCAATGAGTTGTTACGTACCATCGACTGACAATGATTTGAAAAAGCGGGCATAGCCCGCTTTTTTTATCGCCTGAAGTGGCGGAAACGGGGCTTTTCGTTAATTATTCATAGGTTATGTTGAGATTAAGGGTACCGCTATGTACGACAATCTGAAAAGTCTGGGCATTACCAATCCTGAAGAAATCGATCGTTACAGCCTGCGGCAAGAAGCCAACAACGATATCCTGAAAATCTATTTCCAGAAGGATAAAGGCGAATTCTTTGCCAAGAGCGTGAAGTTTAAATACCCACGGCAACGTAAA
The DNA here is from genome assembly GCF_001463265.1 of Citrobacter sp. 50677481. Taxonomy (NCBI): domain Bacteria; kingdom Pseudomonadati; phylum Pseudomonadota; class Gammaproteobacteria; order Enterobacterales; family Enterobacteriaceae; genus Citrobacter; species Citrobacter sp. 50677481. The sequence continues at coordinate 35,177 of NZ_LNHZ01000043.1, read as the reverse complement.
ACCGTGGTCGCCGACGGTATTGGGCAGGGTTACAAAGAGGTGCAGGAGATCAGCCCCAACCTGCGCTATGTTATCGACGAGCTGGATCAGATCTGCCAGCGCGATCGCACCGAAGTCGATCTGAAGCGCAAGATCCTTGACGACTTACGCCATCTGGAAAGCGTGGTCGCGAATAAGATCACCGAAATTGAGGCCGATCTGGAAAAATTGACGCGTAAGTAAGCGATTGTTGCCAGATGGCGCCGCCCACGTCCAGCCTACGCCCCTCGTCCTTTGTAGGCCCGATCAGTGCTGCGCCATCAGGCAAAAATTACCGTTGTTCATCAAGTTGTAGCGCCACATACAATAACAATCTGTCGTCAAAATTTCCCAGATCCAGCCCGGTCAGCTCTGAAATACGGTTCAGTCGGTACTCCAGCGTATTACGATGAATAAACAGCGCCTTTGACGTTGCCAGCGGCTGCACATTATGACGGAACCACGCCGCCAGCGTTCGGCGCAACAGGCCGTTATTATCCATTGCCTTCAGTCGCGCTAAAGGTCGCGCCAGCTCGTTAGCCTGCCAACCGCCGCGCAGACTGTCGAGCAGCACCGGCAACATTAAATCCTGATAAAAATAACTGCGGCTGTCCGGCATGCGCTGCTTGCCGACCATCATGGTAGTGCGGGCGGTACGGTATGAGCGGGCGATACTGCCGGGGCCGGTAAAGTAGTTGCCCAACGCGACGCGAAAACGCAGTTGCCCATTCTCTTTCATCCGCGAAATAAGCTGCTCAACGCGCCTGCGGTGATCTTCTGCATCCCAGCGACCAAACTGATTCAGCGCCGGTTTTAACACCACCATTTCGGTCAGCGAGACAATCGCGATCAGGTTATTGCGCTCGGGGGTGGTCAGCGCATTTTGCAATTGCTGCAGTTCCGCCATGGCGCTGTCGACGCCAAGCTGTCCGCTGTCGACTTCCACCACCGCCACCACGCGCGGCTGATTGAGATCGATGCCCAGACGCTGCGCCCACTCGGTCAGCGCCGGGGTGTTTTCTTCCGCCTGAATCAGGTTCATCACCAGTTCCTCACGCAGACGGCTGTCCTGCGCCAGCAGGTGCATCAGACGTGACTGCTCCAGCATCATTTCTGCCGTCATGCATACCAGCTCGCCATATTTGCGCAGGTGCTCCGGCTCGCCGGTCAGACCGATCACGCCAACGATCTCCCCTTCCAGACGCAACGGCAGGTTGATCCCCTGACGCACACCGTGTAAGTGCCGCGCCACCGCGTCGTCAATATCAACCACGCGTCCCTGAGAGAGCACCAGCAGCGCGCCTTCGTGCAATTCACCAATACGCTCACGATCGCCGCTGCCGATAATCCGCCCGCGGGCATCCATTACGTTGATATTGGTATCAATGATGCGCATCGTCCGCGCCACGATATCCTGCGCCATTTTGGTATCAAGATGCCAGCCAGCCATAAACCCTCCTGTGAGCAGAGCTCAAGCATAAGGAAGATGACTAATCGCAGCATTGTGCAAATGCACAAAGCGAAGCAAAGAAGTATGGAGTTGTGGGGGGTATCACAAAAAGAGCCCCCTTCCCTGTTCGGGAAGGGGGTGGGGAGATTACTGCATCAGCAAATAGATGGAGCTATCGCCACGCTGAATATTCAGCGCGAGGACAGACGGCTTGCTGTCGAGGATCTTGCGCAGCTCAGCGATGTTTTTCACCGCCTGCTGGTTAGCGCCGACAATCACGTCTCCTTTCTTCAGACCAATCTGCGCCGCTGGAGAATTCGCTTTCACGTTATTCACCACCACGCCTTGATCTTTGCCTTTGTTGCTCATTTCAGCGCCCTCAATGCCGCTGAAAATAGAGCTGGAATCCACCTGATTCTGGCTGCTCTGCTGCAGTTCCAGATTCACGGTCACTGGCTTGCCGTCACGCAACAGACCGAGGGTGAGCTTGCTGCCGACCGGCATGGTGCCGACCTGCGCCCGCAGCGCGGCAAAGCTGCTGATGGGCTTGCCGTTCAGGGAGGTAATAACATCCCCGGCTTTAATGCCCGCTTTCGCCGCCGAAGAGTTTGGCATCACCTGGCTGACGAACGCGCCGCGCTGTGCGTCGACTTTCATCGCCTTCGCCAGCTCAGAGTTCAGTTCGGTACCCATAATGCCCAGCTCGCCGCGTTTCACCTGACCGAATTCCACCATCTGGGATGTGAGGTTTTTCACCATGTTGCTTGGGATGGCGAAGCCGATACCAATGTTGCCGCCGTCCGGCGCAAGGATAGCGGTGTTGATACCGATCAGTTCACCATTAAGGTTAACCAGCGCGCCACCAGAGTTACCGCGGTTGATCGCCGCGTCGGTCTGGATAAAGTTTTCATAGTTTTGCGCGTTCAGACCGCTACGGCCCAGCGCCGAGACGATACCGGAAGTGACGGTTTCGCCCAGACCAAACGGGTTACCGATGGCCACCGTGTAGTCGCCGACACGCAGCGCGTCGGAGTCAGCCAGTTTAATCGCCGTCAGGTTTTTCGGATCCTGGATTTGGATCAGCGCGATGTCAGAGCGCGGATCTTTGCCGACAATTTTGGCGTCGAATTTACGGCCATCGCTCAGCTGTACTTTGATTACCGTGGCGTTGTCCACCACGTGGTTGTTGGTGACGACATAGCCTTTCGCGGCATCAATGATGACGCCAGAACCCAGCGCCATGAATTTTTGTTGCTGGCCGCCGTTACCCCCAGGGCCTCCCTGACAGAACGGGGAACTCTGGAACGGAGAACCCTCCTGGCAGAACGGAGAGTCATCACCAAAGAACTGCTGGAAATTACGCGGCATACGCGGCGTATTTACGGTTGTGCTACCTTCAACGTTAATGCTGACCACCGATGGCATCACTTTTTCGAGCATCGGCGCCAGACTTGGCATCTGCTGAGCGGTCGTTGCTGAGGCGGTTTCAGCAGCCGTGGCAGAAAGCGGAGATAACGCCAAACCTAAACTCAGAGCCAGTGCACTCATTGCTAATGTGGTTTTTTTCATGTGTATCAATCTCGATTAACAGATAACGCAAAATTGCTGTGTACGTCAGATTCATTTTATAGCGCTAAGTTCCGGACAAAAGTTTATGGAAAAAGTAAAAATTTATTGTCCGTCTTTACAAAAGTTGCTTTATTGCTCGACCGCCATGAGCCGTCGATATTCATCCCACGCGTAGAGGTCTGTCATGCCGCTGATATAATCCTGGATCAGACGGCAACGGTAATAATATTCCAGCACCGGATACTCGGGGGAATCTGACGCTAATTTACTGACGGCTTCAATGTACGCCAGTCGATGACGAGTGGAGAGTTTCTGAAATAATCTGGATTCTATCGGAAAGCGTATCAGCCGCTCTTTTTCCACCAGCTCGCTGAAGTCTGCTAATGGAAGACTTAATAAAGGCCGGTAAATGTCTAATAAACCACTGATAACGCGATACCCCTGCAGCTCGAGCTGTTCCACGTCGGGGTGGCTAAACACATGTTTTATGGCGACATTTTTATAGAGCTTAAGCAAACGGCTAACGCTGCTGCCATCTTCCAGTAACGCCTGATTAAAGGTGCCCTCAAAGATCTGCTCAAGATTATCAATAAAACGCTGCGCGGCATAAGGCACCAGCTTATTTAGCGTGTTCACCCGCAAATACATAAAGAATTGATCTTCCGTACTCCGACTCAGCGTATTTGCGCGGGATTTCTCCCACGCATTTTCCACCACCTGCGCAAACAGAGAGCCTTTTTCGTGCTCGCCCCAGGCCTCGTGCAAATGGTGATACAACTGCTCTACGCTGAAAATTCTTTTCTCTACGGCGTCCTCAAGATCGGCCACGCAATAAGAAATATCGTCAGCGGCTTCCATGATCCAGGTTAATGGAAAGCGACTGTAAAGCGCGAGATCAAGTTCCTGACGTAACCTTGCAATATAGGACTCTTCAGAAAGATAGTAGCCCGGTTTTTTCATTAAATAATGATGCGTCGTAGGCGTTTCCCCCCGCCACCATGCCGGACGGGTATATTTTAAAATCCCGCCCACCTGCGCCCAGGTCAGGTTCATGCGCATTAAGGTATGCACCAGACGTATCCCCTGCGCATTACCTTCGAAATGGCATAAATCCTGGCGGACTTTGCGCCGGATGTCATTCAGAGACTCCTCCCCTTCGCTCAGGCGCAGCGCGGCGACAATACAGCGGTCCTCCGTCAGCGGCTGGCTTTCGGCATCTGCCGGATGCAGACGCTGGCGAAACCAGTCGTTGATTGCCGCTTCGCCAAAATGACCGAACGGCGGATTCCCAATGTCGTGCATCAGGCAGGACATTTCGACAATGCTTTCGAAGGGACCGGTCAGTTCGTCCAGCCCGTAATGCGCCAGCAGTTGCAGTTCCTTAAGACGGCTCAGCACTTCTTTGGCGATATAGCGTCCCACCTGCTGCACTTCCAGCGAATGGGTAAGACGGGTGCGCACCGCCGCGTTGCGCTCCAGCGGAAAAACCTGCGTCTTTTGCTGCAAACGGCGGATCGCCGGAGAGTTAATAATGCGCCCACGGTCACTCTCAAAGATGCGCAGGATCTCATGCTCAGTCTTCACCCCCTGAGGTGAGCGGTAACGACGATGCCAGTTTATTTTTTTGCGGAAATCAATCTGAGCCATCTCCTCCCCCATGAACATGCACTTCCCGTTAAGCGCATGATAGACTATGCCTTTAAATCTCACCTGGCGCGAGTAAATCTATGAAAATCGGCATCATTGGTGCAATGGAAGAAGAAGTTACGCTGCTGCGTGACAAAATCGAAAACCGTCAAACGTTCAGCCTGGGCGGTTGTGAAATCTACACCGGTCAGTTAAACGGCACCGACGTTGCGCTGCTGAAATCCGGCATTGGTAAAGTGGCTGCAGCGCTGGGCGCGACGCTGCTTCTTGAACACTGCAAGCCGGACGTGATTATTAATACCGGTTCCGCAGGCGGTCTGGCGCCAACGTTAAAAGTGGGCGATATCGTGGTGTCTGATGAAGCACGCTATCATGACGCCGATGTTACCGCCTTCGGCTATGAATTCGGTCAGCTTCCGGGCTGTCCGGCAGGGTTTAAAGCCGACGAAACGCTGATCGCGGCGGCGGAATCCTGCATTGCGGCGTTAAACCTGAACGCGGTTCGCGGGCTGATTGTCAGCGGCGACGCCTTCATTAACGGCTCCGTGGGGCTGGCGAAAATCCGCCATAACTTCCCGCAGGCGGTTGCTGTTGAAATGGAAGCTACCGCGATCGCGCACGTCTGCCATAACTTTAAAGTTCCGTTTGTGGTGGTTCGCGCTATTTCTGACGTCGCAGACCAGCAGTCGCACCTGAGCTTTGACGAGTTCCTGGCCGTCGCGGCCAAACAGTCCAGCCTGATGGTCGAAACGCTGGTGCAGAAACTGGCGCATGGTTAACGCATTCTTCAGGGCGTTGGTCGCCCTGCTGATTCTGCTGCCGGTGTGGCTGTCAGCCGCACCGCGCGTGATTTCCCTTTCTCCCGCCAATACCGAACTCGCCTTTGCCGCAGGCATCACCCCCGTCGGCGTCAGCAGCTATTCCGACTATCCGCCAGCGGCAAAGAATATTGAACAAGTGTCCACCTGGCAGGGCATGAATCTGGAACGCATTGTGGCGCTGAAACCCGATCTGGTTATCGCCTGGCGCGGCGGCAATGCGGAACGACAGGTTAATCAGCTCACCTCGTTAGGGATCCAGGTGATGTGGGTGGATGCCGTCACCATCGAACAAATTGCCGACACGCTGAAAAAATTAGCCGCCTGGAGCCCGGAGCCGGAAAAAGCGCAACGCGCCGCACAAAGCCTGCTGGACGACTATCATCAACTAAAATCGGCGAACGCGGCGAAAGCCAAAAAACGCGTCTTTCTCCAGTTTGGCATCAATCCGCCGTTTACCAGCGCAAAAGGATCGATTCAAAACCAGGTGCTGGAGCTGTGTGGCGGAGAAAATATCTTTGCCAATAGCCGGGTTCCCTGGCCGCAGGTAAGCCGAGAACAGGTGCTGGCGCGCGCTCCGCAGGCGATCGTGGTGGCAGGCGATGCGGATGAAACCCGCAAAATTCAGCGATACTGGGGCGATCAGCTCACTATTCCGGTTATTCCTTTAACCAGTGACTGGTTTGAACGCGCCAGCCCGCGTATTATCCTCGCCGCAAAACAACTCTGTAGTGCGCTTTCACAGGTGAAGTAAAACCCGTCACAGCACGGCTGGTCTTGAGGATAACGTGATGCTCGTCTATTGGCTGGATATTGTCGGTACCGCGGTATTTGCTATCTCTGGCGTATTGCTGGCTGGAAAATTGCGCATGGACCCGTTCGGCGTACTGGTTCTGGGCGTCGTGACAGCCGTCGGCGGTGGAACGATCCGTGATATGGCGCTGGATAACGGGCCGGTGTTTTGGGTGAAAGATCCGACCGATCTGGTGGTGGCGATGGTCACCAGTATGCTGACGATATTGTTGGTGCGCCAGCCCAGGCGCTTGCCCAAATGGATGCTGCCGGTACTCGACGCCGTCGGTCTGGCGGTATTCGTCGGGATTGGCGTCAATAAAGCGTTTATTGCCGGCACCGGTCCGTTGGTCGCAATCTGTATGGGCGTGATCACCGGCGTCGGCGGCGGGATTATCCGCGACGTGCTGGCGCGTGAAATCCCGATGATTTTGCGGACTGAGATTTACGCCACAGCCTGCATTATTGGCGGAATTGTTCACGCCACCGCGTTTTATACTTTTGCGATCCCGCTGGAAACGGCAAGTATGATGGGGATGATCGTGACATTATTCATTCGCCTGGCGGCGATCCGCTGGCATCTGAAGCTGCCGACGTTTGCATTAGATGAGAATGGGCGTTAAGGCATCGGGGCGAGAAGCGCAGGCCGGATAAAACGTTAGCCGCCATCCGGGACATCGCCCGGCGGCGTTACGCTTACCGGGCCTGTAGAACGGTTAACCGGCGGGACAACCGGCAACTGATCAAATACTGAACGAAGAACCACACCCGCAGGTGCTTTTCGCATTCGGGTTGGTTACGACGAAACGTGACCCTTCCAGACCTTCAGTGTAATCCACGGAGCCGCCAACCAGATATTGCAGGCTCATCGGATCAACCACCAGACCCACCCCCTGTTTCTCGATGGTCATATCACCTTCGTTGACCTGATCGTCAAAGGTAAAACCATACTGGAAGCCGCTGCAACCACCACCGGTAATATACACGCGCAGCTTCAGATTCGGGTTATCTTCGTCAGCGATCAGGCTTTTCACTTTATTGGCTGCTGCTTCAGTAAATTGCAGTGGCAGCGCTACGTCATCACTCATATTTTTGCTCCAAACGACATCGGCAATTGGGCAAATTCTGACCCAATACGAAAATCATTATCTAATACCCTGGTATTTCATTCAAGTATTCTCGCCAGCGGCCGCCGTCTGGCTTTTTGCCGCCTGTTCCGCTTCCTGCTTCGCCAGGGTGCGGGCAAGAATGGTGGAGTATAGCGGTTTTCCGCCGAGGAATTGCGCCAATAGTGTTGCGCCGAGACAGGTAATAATCATTGGCAAAATGAGCTGGTAATTGTCGGTCATTTCCAGCACCAGCACGATGCCGGTCAGCGGCGCGCGTACCGACGCCGCCATCAGCGCCCCCATGCCAGCGATAGCAAAAGTGCCTGCTTCCAGCTGATAGTGCGGAAAGAAGGCCGCCGCCGCCATGCCGAACGCGGTTCCCAGCAGCGTGCCGAGCGCCAGCATCGGGGCGAATATTCCACCCGGCGCGCCGGAGGAGAAACAAAGCAGCGTAGTGATTACCCTGGCGACAAAGATAAACAACAGCAATCCGACGCTAAAATTGCCCGCCGCAGCGATGGGGATCAGATTAAACCCGCCGCCTGCCGCTTCGGGTTCAATCAACCCGAGAATACCGCACAGTCCGCCAATCGCGCCGCCCATCAGCACCCATTTGGTGATATTGCCGCCGTGAAAGCGCTGGAACATATCCTGCGTACGCAGCACCAATCTATTAAACAGCGGCCCCACGCAGCCAAAAATCATACCGAGGATCAGATAGAGCCACAGCGTATTCACCGGCGCGTTAGACAGTTTACCGACCTCGATAATCGGTGCTTCGCCATTGACCACGCGAAAGACAATGCTCGACATAATCACGCCCGTGAACACAGCCTTAATGGAAATCAGGTTATAGCGAAACTGCGGACGCATCTCTTCGATGATAAACAAAATGCCCGCCAGCGGCGCATTAAACGCCGCGGAAAGACCGGCTGCCGCCCCGGTAGCCAGCAGCGTATGGCGCGCTTCGGCGCTGCGCATGCGAAAAATATCCAGCACCATCCGGCCAATGTTGCCGCCGATCTGGACCGTTGGCCCTTCGCGTCCCAGCACCATACCGGCCCCCAGCGTCCCCATTCCGCCGATAAATTTCACTGGCAGCACGCGCCACCAGCGCACCGGACGCAGCTCTTCCAGCGCGCCTTCGATCTCCGGGATCCCGGAACCACCGGCTTCCGGCGCGAATTTGCGCACCAGAAAATAGCCCACCATGGCGAGCAGAGCGGAAAGCACAAATGCCAACGGCCAGACGAGAAACGCGTGATCGGCAACGCTGACCAGCGTGCTGATACGCATATTCTGCACCCAGGTCACCGCTTTTTCGAACGCCACGCCGACCAGGCCGGTCACGGTGCCGACCACCGCCGCCATCAATAAGATCGCCAGTGGCGTTTTGTCCCGCTCAAGCAATCGACGGATTTGATCCCGGCGCCGCAAGCGCACGATTTGCTGTGCTTCAAAAGAGGGAGTTTCTGTCTTCATCAGATGATCATTAATTGGTAATACAAATGCAGAGGCGGCATTGTACTCGCCTCTCGCCGGAAAATCCCCTGCAAATCGTGATGTTTCAAATGCGCAAAACTTTCATAACCTTCTCTGAATAATTAGAATAGCGGGCATTCACTTTTTCTACGAACCAGGAATCCATCCATGAGTAAGTCTGAAAACCTCTATAGCGCGGCGCGTGAGCTCATCCCCGGCGGCGTTAACTCTCCTGTTCGCGCCTTTACTGGCGTGGGTGGCACTCCGCTGTTTATCGAAAAAGCTGACGGCGCGTATCTGTACGATGTCGATGGTAAAGCCTATATCGATTACGTCGGCTCCTGGGGACCGATGGTACTGGGGCACAACCACCCGGCCATCCGTAATGCGGTGATCGAAGCCGCCGGGCGTGGTTTAAGCTTCGGCGCGCCAACCGAAATGGAAGTGAAAATGGCGGCGCTGGTGACGGAGCTGGTGCCGACGATGGACATGGTGCGCATGGTAAACTCCGGTACCGAAGCAACCATGAGCGCCATTCGTCTGGCGCGCGGTTTTACCGGGCGCGATAAAATCATTAAATTCGAAGGCTGCTACCACGGCCACGCCGATTGTCTGCTGGTGAAAGCCGGCTCCGGCGCGCTGACGCTGGGTCAGCCAAACTCGCCAGGCGTGCCGGCGGATTTCGCCAAACACACGTTAACCTGCACCTATAACGATCTGGATTCCGTCCGCGCCGCGTTTGAGCAGTTCCCGCAGGAGATCGCCTGCATCATCGTTGAGCCGGTCGCGGGCAACATGAACTGCATCCCGCCGCTGCCGGACTTCCTGCCGGGTCTGCGCGCCCTGTGCGATGAATTTGGCGCATTGCTGATCATTGATGAAGTCATGACCGGCTTCCGCGTCGCGCTGGCGGGCGCGCAGGATTATTACGGCGTAACGCCGGATCTGACCTGTCTGGGCAAAATCATTGGCGGCGGTATGCCAGTGGGCGCCTTCGGCGGCCGTCGCGAAGTGATGGATGCGCTGGCGCCAACCGGTCCGGTGTATCAGGCAGGGACGCTGTCCGGAAACCCAATTGCGATGGCGGCAGGGTTTGCCTGTCTGAACGAAGTGGCCCAGCCGGGGGTCCATGATACGCTGGACGAACTGACGACCCGTCTCGCCGAAGGTCTGCTGGCAGCCGCACAGGAAACGGGTATTCCACTGGTAGTAAACCATGTCGGCGGCATGTTCGGCCTATTCTTTACCGATGCGAAAACTGTCACCTGCTATCAGGACGTGATGGCATGCGACGTAGAACGCTTTAAGCGTTTCTTCCACCTGATGCTGGAAGAAGGCGTGTACCTGGCGCCGTCGGCGTTTGAGGCGGGCTTTATGTCGATCGCACACAGCATGGACGACATCAACAACACTATCGACGCCGCGCGTCGGGTGTTTGCAAAGCTGTAATAACGAGAAGGTTATCCATCGCAGGCCGGGTGAAGCGAAACCGCTACCCGGCCTTTTTATTGTCTGAAGGTGACGCCAGACGTTTTATCTGGCCGACAACGCAGATTGCCGTCTTATCGACTCTGCTTACGCAGCAGATAAATAAAGTATGGCGCGCCAATAAAGGTGGACAGTATTCCGGCCGGGATCTGATACGGGAACATCAGCATTCTGCCGCACCAGTCAGCAAACACCAGCAGTAATCCCCCCGCCAGGGCCGACATCACCATATGCGGCAGGGTGCGGCGAAAGCCCAGCATTCGCGCGATATGCGGCGCCATCAGCCCGACAAAACTTAACGGGCCGATGGTCATCGTCGCCGTGGCCGTCAGGCATGCCGCCAGCAGCAGCAGCGCAATACGCGACGGCGTCAGCGCCATCCCCACCGCCCGCGCGGTATCGCCACCCAAGGGTAAAATCGTCAACCAGCGACGGCACATCGGCGCGATCGCCAGCAGAATCACCATCACCACGCCAGTTCGCAGCACCTGCTCTTCCGACGCGTTATAGGTTGACCCTGAAATCCAGGTCAGCACTTCCGCCATGCGCGGATCGCCGCTGGCCTGTAGCATCATCAGCAGCATCGTAAACGCCGTGCTGAGCGCCATCCCCGCCAGCAGCATCCGGTGAGGTGAAAACCCCCCGCGCCCGGCGGCAATCATAATGATCAACAGCGTCCCCGCTGCGCCGAGACTCCCGGCGGGCAGCAGCCAGCCAAACGCGTTGCCTGGCACCAGAAACAGCATCAGGACGACGCCAAACGCCGCACCGGAGCTGATCCCAAGCACTTCCGGACTCGCCATTGGGTTACCGGTCAGACGCTGGATAATACACCCCGCCACCGCCAGCATGACGCCGGCGATAAGCGCCGCCAGAATACGCGGCCAGCGCCACGGCATCAGTTCATCCAGCAGCGCCCCGCTCGCCCAACTCCAGCCATGGGCGTCGCGACCCAGCGAAAGCGCCACACACGCGCCAAGCAACAGAATGACCAGGCCCGCCAGCGCGTAACCCGCCACGTGCTGGCGCTCTGCGGCCACGCGATTGCTGACGTTCATATCCGGCGCGCTCATACTGCGTAAACGCGGCAGTAGCCATAGCAGCAGCGGCGCGCCAATCAACGCCGTCACCGAACCGGTAGAGACCTCCATCCACACGCGGCTCAGCCAGATAATCACCTGATCGGAAAGCCAGAGGATCAGCGCGCCGATCAGCGGCGCGAGAATCAGGCGCGGCAGCAGGCGGCGCGCGCCGAGCATTTTCGCCAGCAGCGGCGCAAACAGGCCAATAAAGCCGATGATCCCGACCGCGTTGACCAACAACGCGCTAAGCACTATCGCCAGCGTCAGAGCCGCCAGACGCGCCAGCGACAGCGCCAGGCCCAGATTACGCGCCACGCCGTCATCCAGCCCCATCAGCGTCAGCGGACGTAGCAGCAACAGCGTAAGCATCACGCCACCGAGCAGTTGCGGCCAAAGGCGCTGCACGCCGCTCCAGTCAGTCTGGGTCAACGTACCGGTGCTCCAGAGGAACATGCTTTGCAACTGATCGTGATGGAATAACACTAACAGCTGGTTAATCGCCCCGCAGTAGAGGCTTACCACCAGACCCGCGAGGATCAGCGTGACGGGTGAAAGGCGCTTGCCCCACGCGACGCCAAACACCAGCGCGCCAACGATACACGCCCCGGTGAGCGCGGCAAACTGCGCCGCCATCGCTCCCGGAATCGCCCATAGCGTCGTTACCGTAATCCCCAACTGAGCGCCCGTCGCCACGCCGAGCGTAGTCGGTTCCGCCAGGGGGTTACGCAGCACCTGCTGGAACAACACGCCCACCAGACCCAGTCCGGCCCCCACCAGCAGAGAAATCACCAGCCGCGGCAGCAGGCTGTAGTGAAACATCATCTGTTCGATAACGTTGATATCCGGCGCCCACAACGCCTGCTGCCACTGGCTACGCGGCAGCGCGAGGGAAAGGTTTCCCCAGGTTAAGCCCGTCGCGATAACACTCAGCAGAACCAGCAAAAAAGCCGGGAAGAACGCGATACGTTTACTCACGCTTTGCCTCCCAGCGCGTTATCGAGAATGCGTACAAAGTGCATTGTCGATAACGTTGCGCCATAAAACCACACTGCCGGCACGCGCTGGAAGCGCCCTTCGCGTACGAACGGCATCGCCCGCCATAGCGGCGTACGCATCAGCGTAGCCATCTCTTTAGTGTTGCCATGATCAAAACAGAGCACATCGGCATCTTTGTACGCGGCAAGGCGATCGATCCCCACCGCCGTGCTGCCCCAGAAGTTGGTTTCCCCCTGCCAGGCGTTGCGGATCCCGTACTCATCCAGCACCTCCTGGAACAAACAGTTCGGACCAAAGACCAGCATATGACGGGCATCGAGCAGGGTAATCAGCAGCAACGGACGCGTGCCTCGTTGAACGAAGCGCGGCTTTTTACTTTCGATAAACCGATCGAATTCACTGAGATGCCGGGCTGCCGCCGCGTCCAGATTCAGCAGTTGCGCCATCTCATTCAGCGACTTACGGGCCACCGCCAGGGGCTTATTGCCGTCGCTAAAGTTAAAACCGCGCCCGGGCGCGATGCGCGCCAGCTTCTCCGGGGACGGACCATAACCTGTCGACCAGAACATATACGAAGGCTTCATTTCGGTCAGCAGTTCGAGATTAGGTTCGGTACGCAAACCAATATCGATGACCGACGCCGGGAGCGGCGGCTCGTTCACCCATAGCCGGTAGTTAGGAATATCTGCAACGCCATATGGCGTGATACCGAGCGCCAGCAGTAGCTCGACCGGCAGCCATTCCAGCGCCACAATGCGATGCGGATCAACAGATGCCGCACGCGCCTGGCTCATCTGCCAGATGAGCGGAGAGAGCGCCATCGCCGTTAATAAACGACGACGCGTTAATTGGTGTAATCCGTTCATTAATAAACAAAACTCACGGGAGCAGCACCGGTCGGATGCGGCAGAATACCCATCGGGATACCGTATATTTGCTCCAGCGTCTCGCTGCGCATCAGTCCGGCAGGTGTACCCTGGGCTATCATTTCACCGCCGCGTAGCGCAACCAGGTAGTCGCAATAGCGCGCGGCCATGTTGATATCATGCAACACGGCAATGACCGTCAGACCACGCTGCTGGCTTAAGCGGTGCACCAGCGCCAGCACATCCACCTGATGGGCAATATCCAGCGCCGAAGTCGGCTCATCGAGCAGCAGGCAGCGGCTGTCCTGCGCCACCAGCATCGCAATCCACGCGCGCTGACGTTCGCCGCCGGAGAGGCTGTCCACCAGACGATGCGCCAGCGGTTTTAAGCCCACCAGCGTAATGGCTTCCTCCACTTTTTCTCTGTCCGCTACGCCAAATCGCCCCAACGCCCCGTGCCACGGATAACGCCCAATCGCCACCAGTTCGCGGACGGTCATGCCCTCTGCCTGCGGCAACTGCTGTGGCAGATAAGCTACCTTTCGGGCGAAGGCTTTGCTGCTCCAGCTGTCCAACGGCTGATCGTCAAGGAGGATCTCCCCTTCGGACGGCGGCTGATGGCGACCCAGCATTTTCAGCAAGGTGGATTTACCGGAGCCGTTGTGACCGATCAGCCCCGTCACTTTCCCCACCGGGAAGGTTAACGACAGAGGATGCAGAAGCGTGCGCCCGGGAACGCGAAAGGCGACATCACGCAGTGCAAAAGTGGTATCGGGAAGAGGGGTGTGTTCCTGCATAGCGGCCAACTTGTAAAACGGGCACGCAAAGCGTGCCCAAAAGAGAAATTAGAAACGGAAGGTTGCAGTTGCAACGACCTGACGTTCCGCGCCCCAGAAGCAGCCATAAGTGTTAAAGCAGCTGGCGACATATTCGCGATCAAACAGGTTGTTCACGTGCAGGGCGACATTCGACCCCGCCATGCCCACGCGTGCCAGGTCGTAACGGACCAGCGCATCCACCAGGGTATAGCTGCCGACTTTAAAGGAGTTCGCCGGATCGCCGTAGCTGGAGCTGGTATAGCGAACGCCAGTGCCCAGCGTCAGGCCGGAGAGCGGGCCGTCAAAGACCGTGTAGTCGCCCCACAGGGAAGCCATGTGTTTTGGCACCTGTGCCGGGGTGTTGCCTTTGTAGTTGGTGTCGGTGGTGTATTCCGCATCAGTATAAGTATAAGAGCCTACCACGTTAACGCTGGCCGACAGCGCTGCTTTCGCTTCAATTTCCACGCCACGCGAGCGAATTTCACCGCCTTCAACCGAGAAGAATGAACCGTTCGGGTCAGCCATCAGGTTGTTGGTTTTGGTCAACTGGTAAACGGCGCCGGTGATAACGATCGGACGATCGTTCGGCACATACTTCACGCCCGCTTCGTACTGCTTACCTTTTGACGGCGCGAAGATGTTGCCATTTTGTCCAACCTGTGAAGCCGGTTCAAATGACTCGCTGTAGCTGAAGTATGGGGTTACGCCGTTATCAAACAGGTAGTTAACGCCGCCGCGCCAGGTGAACTGGTTATCATCACGCGAGTCCTGGACGCCCGTTTCACGGTTCAGGGAATCCTGCTTCGCCCAGTCATAGCGACCGCCGAGGGTCACCAGCACTTTATCCCACTGCATCTGATCCTGCACGTACAGGCCGGTCTGCTTCTGTTTGTTCAGCACGCGGTAGGCGCCTGACGGGCCAGGATGCGCACCGAAGTCGAAGTCACCGCGGTCAAGGTTATAGATATCAGATGGCGTTACGGAACCGGCATAGCCAAACCAGGAGTCGATATCGTTACGCATACGCATAAAGTCAACACCGGTCAGCAGCGTGTGATCGACAGAGGCGGTGGTAAACTGACTCTGCAGTTGGGTATCCACCGCAAAGTTCTCCAGCTTCTCATTGTCGATAACATACTGACGGGTCAGGGTGTGGCCCCATTGCGACTGAGGAACGCTGGCGCACGGGCTGGAAGTCGGGTTGCTTGAATAGAGCGGATCCGAGCACATGCCGTAACCGTAGACGCTGTTCTGCTCAACTTTGTTCTGCGCGTAACGCAGGTTCTGACGCACGGTAAAGGTATCGTTGAATTCGTGGTCGAAGCTGTAGCCCACCATCTTCTCGTTACGGGAATAGGTGTTGTTGTTCGCCCCTTCGTTGAAGTCGGTCGGCAGACGCTTACCGTTCGGCAGCGTGGATACCGTCCCCTCTTTCGGCAACCAGCCGTAATAACCGGTTTCCGGCTCGTTCTGGAAATACGAGAGGAAGGTGAAGTTGGTTTTACCATCCGGACGCCAGCTGAACGACGGCGCGATGGCATAACGTTGTTCTTCCGCGCCCTGCTGCTGGGCATTCGCCGAGCGCGCCAGACCGGTTAAACGGTAAGAGTAAACGCCGTCATCATCCAGCGCGTCGCTGAAGTCGAAGCCGGTCTGGAACAGGCTGTCGGTGCCCATTTTAAACTGCACTTCTTTCAGCGGTTCGGTGGTGGGACGCTTACTGACCATATTCAGCAGGCCGCCCGGGTTGCTCTTACCGTACAGGACGGAAACAGGACCGCGCATCACTTCTGCGCGTTCCAGCATGTAAGGGTCGATCACCGCATCGTTATAGAAGTTACCCTGCATCTTCAGACCGTTCAGATAGTTATTCTGGCTTTGGCCGTCAGCAGCGAAACCGCGGATGATCAGATAATCATAGGTATTGGACGCACCGCGAGTGCCGACAGCAACGCCTGGCGTATAGCTCAGCGCCTCTTTCACTGATTTAGGCTGATGCAGCGCCATCTCTTCCGCAGTGACCACTGAAATGGACTGCGGTACTTTCTGGATCGGGGTATCGGTTTTGGTCGCCGTGGCAGACTGTCGCGCCGCGATGGTCGCCGCCGGACCCCAGGCGCTTTCCTGCGGAGCAGGCGCAGCAGTTACGGTAATGGTTTCTTCTTTCGGTTGAACCGCCGCCTGTGCATAGACAGACATGCCGCTAACCGCTGTGGCTACTACAACTGCGATTTTACGCAGAGAGTATGTTGGCTGAGCAGTTTTATAACGCGCCATTGGTATATCTCTGATGGAAAGTGAATGATAACGTAAACGAGAATTATTATTATGACGGCAGAATAATATTCGAAACGCTGGCGAGATAGCAAGCAATACGCGTCCCTGGCAAAACTAAGGGGTTAAGAATTATCCAGATGAAAAGAAAGGGTTAAAACAAGCGCCCTGAGGTTAACAAAATGCTCAGGGCTCAGAGAGAACAAAAACCGAGGTTTACCGATAATAAACTTCAAAGGTCGCTACAGCATCGACCTGTCCACCCTTTATCGTACCGGTTTTGATATATCGGGCTTTAAGCGGAATGGTCACTGACTGGTCCTGAACCGTGTTACCTGTTGCGGTGTAGTCCTGATCAAACTGAAGCACCGTATCATTGCTGTCAAGAATCTGGATGCCAATGCCCTCAGCCGCATTTTCGCCTGTCGCAATAGAAAGCACATCCCCATCCTGCACGCCCGTTGAGCCTGAGGTTGTGAAGCGATAATCAACCTTAATGCCCGCATCACACCGCTCGAGCTGAATTTTAAAACTGTCGTCAGAAACCACCTTCGAGACATTGTTCGTGAAGTCGTGCGCCGTGATCGTGGCTAACGGTACCGTGATATTGTTTTCCATCAGTTGGCAAGTATTGGATTTAATATCGATTGTGGTTGAATTAAAGCGTAACTGACCGATGACTTTATCGTCGTATTTCCAGTCTGCGATCAGTTTACTGGTGTCGAGCACACCCGATGAAACAGGCCCGGTAACCACGAGCTGAACGGCAGCATGGAGGGTAATGGGATAGGCAGCATCTCTTTTTTTTACCATATCGCTTCCCATATGCCAGGGAGTGATCAGGTTTTCAGGGCCTAACGTTCCATTCGGGAAATTAGCCCACGCAGCGCGGAAACCAATCCCTGGAATGCCTGTAGCATAAACCCCCTCAAGGGAACTTGTTGTAACCAGATCGGCGTCACTAAGTCCGCCGGTATATCCTTGATGAATATTGCCGTCAGCATCGCAGGCAACCGTTATTTGCGCACTGGTCAGTTCCTCAGTGTAAAGAATTTGACCGACAACGGCATCTTTACTGACGATCAGTGGCGGCAAGGTAAAGGTAACCTGCGCTGCATCAGGTCCCCCTTTAGTAATGACACAGCTTGCCGTGGCGTAAAAACTCAGGCCATTGCCAGTAAGCACCAGTAGTGCAATGGCAAGACCCCGTAAAATCCTCTCGCGTATTCTGTTCATCTTTTTACCTGCTCTGTAGGCATGCGACGGACGCCGTATAGATTCTGGCCTCCAGGGTTTCCGGCACAGTGACGCTACCTTCACATTGCGTATCCGGCGTTTTTCCCCACTGAACGGTAAACCGCTGTGTCCCGTTTAAGCCCGTGACGTACGCTTCGCCGTCGTCACCGACAAGGGCTGTCGTCCCCTCCAGACTCAGCACCGCGCCGAAAGGCACTTTCCCCTGACCCAGGTTGAGCGTGAGCAGCGCGCGTTTTCCTTTACGCGCAGTGAAATCCGCCGCCACCGCTGCGCCTTTTGTCGGTGTGACATCAACCGAAGCATCCTGAATATCAATGTCATCGTGGCCAAGCGTGTTTACCGTTACGGTATTTCGTCGATAGTTGGTCAGCGTAGGGACAATCGCATTTCCCCAAAAATCGGTATAGATCCCCTGAGAATTCTGCACTTTCACATTGTCGCCATGATCTATATGAACGACTGCAAACGCATCCTGCAGCGACTGTCCGAGCGTGATGCCATGAGGATGGGCCACCACGGAGCCTTGTACGCCATAGCTCCACTGTTTCGTCTCTTTTTGATAGCTATAGCTGGTGTTGAACTCGCCATAGGAGGCGCGATAGCGAGAGGATAAATAGGCGCCATAACCTTTATCATGGTTAGCATAGGTTTGCTGCACGTTATAACTTAAGTTATTGTCTTGTAATAAGGTTCCACTGACGCCCACCTGATGAGAGGTTTCTCCGTGCCGGGTGCTGCTCAGATTGTATGTCGCCCAGGAATTAGCCATCCAGCGCGACAGCGGAACGGTAAAGCTCACTGACACTTGCTGATCGTTATCCGATGAGGGCGTCTTCGTCAGGCTGTAGTTCAGTGACCAATTGATCCCCTCCCAACTGCTGCTGTAGCCCATACTGATGCTACGTTCATGCCCGTCCATATCCCAGTAGTCTTGCTGGTAAGCGTTGGCGTAAATCGATCCCCAATCATTGAGCGACTGAGAGAGATTTAACTGCAAGCGGCTACGGCGATTATTGGTACTGCGATAGCTGTAAATATCATCTTCATCGTAGTCATCGTTACGCTGATCAAGCGCTTCCTGAAACGTGTAAAAACCCGATGTGGAATAGCGATAGCTGGCCAGGGTTAACGTGGTGTCGGTTACGGGAAAATCTTTGGCGTACTGGGCGCGCCAGGATTGCCCTTTCGTGTCATTGCGATCGTGATTGAACTCGGTTTTCGCCGTAGTAAAATCGAGAGAGAAGGAGCCGTACCCCTGGAGATCGGCGCCGACACCAAGCAGAGCCGCATGGTACATCGACGCGCCAAGTCCTCCACCGTAAACGGTGATGCCATACGGTAACCCGTAGATCAGCGTTGCCTGACCAAAACCGGGCTCTTCACCGTCATCGACATCACGGTACTTCCCGGCGGCAACGCTGTATTTCACCGCGCCGTCTCGTAACATAACGGGAACCGACGAACTCACCTGGATGAAACTGCGTTCCGTACCATCCGATTCCTGTACAGTCACCTCCAGGTCCGCGCCAGCCGTCACTTGCGAAAGGTCGTGAATTTCAAACGGTCCGGGGGAGACATTGGTCTGATAAATGGTGTACCCATTTTGCTTAACCGTCACTTTTGCGTCGCTATTCGCAATGCCGCGAACCACGGGGGCAAATCCTTGCAAACTGCCTGGCAGCATACTTGTGTCCGTTTCCAGCTTCACGCCAGTCATCTGTACGCTGTCAAACAGCTCGCCATTTGTGTACGTTTGCCCTACTTCAAGCTGGCTTCTTAGCCACTTGATATCGCGTTCCAGCGTAGTGCTAAGCGACTGCCATCCCTCTTCGTCACCCCAGTTACTGCTGTTCCGCAAGCGCCATGCGCCAAGATTGATACCCGAGTTCAAACTTGCCCAGTTAGAGATATTGGTCGTGCTATTTGAATGCTGACGAGAGCCGGAAAAATAATAGCTCGTCCACACAGCGGGCATTCCGTCATCCCAGGTTCTCGGGTTGCTGTCCCCTGACAGGAGAAGATCCCGGTAAATTTGCGGAATGCGCAACTGCAGCACATGTGTATCCTGATTAAAGTCATAACTCGCGTCAGGAATATATTGACTGATATCATCGACAAGCGCGTCATCGTCCAGGTGATTAAAGCTGGAAAGCGTGTCTACCTTGACGCCCAATTCCCGGAGTTCACCTTTGGTCAACTCCGGAAGCAGTTTCTTTTTATCTTTGGAAAGCGTGTAATTAAGATTGCGAGCGTCGAGGCGCTGTTGGTCCCACACTATCGTTGTCAAATATTGGCCTGGCGATAAACCATTATTTTTCAGATAGGCTTCCAGCGCGCCTGTATTCTCGAGCGGCGTATCCGTTTCAAGCACGCTGAGATTAAAATAATCTTCTGCAAGAACAGGGAAATTTAACGCCAGTATCGATAATGTGCATGTATTTAACGTAAATGCCCGAAGTTTGCGATATATAGCCATTATGACGCTCTCTAAATACAAGGTTCCCGAAAAAAATCATAAAGGCCGCTTTTGCACTTCCGTTTCAGATCCAAAGTCGTTCATTGCAGACCACGCAACGTCCCCTTTTGCGCCCGCAGGTATCTCGAAAGATTGCTCGCTAAAGGGGGCCAACATCATGCTGAGCGCACTTGGCATATTTGAATTTCCTACCGGTTTAGCGTCACGCCCACCCACGGTTAGCTGTCCGAAGGTGATGAAAAAGGGAGAAGGATTTTTAACAGCCATACGATTACCGGTTCGCTTAAACTCTAAGGATTTCCAGGCATCTCTTGCATCGCTATCGCTTAACCCCGCAGGGCGATAAAAAAGCTTCAGTTTCGTCTTTATGGCAAATTGCAGCATATTTTTATCGCGCATATTTTCCGGGATCGCAGAAACAGACTTCACATTTGTCATAAAAATGGACTCGCGATCCTGAGGCAGCGCGTTTTCATGTCCCGTATAAACAATATGCAGTAGGGTTTGTCTGTTTTCATCAATCTTATAAATGGGGGGCGTAATAACAAATGGCGCTTTGCTATCGTCGAGGTTGCTCACCCAACTTTGTACGAGATAACGTTTATCGGTATCTTTATTTTTTAACGCTATCTGGACTTCCGCCTGCTTAGCGGGGTAGACGATGCGCGTTCCGCCCAACACGATACCTGCCATTGCGGAATGCGATAACATGAAGAAAATAAAAGCGTATATATAGCGAAAGTTATTCATACTCTTTTTCAGTCCGTTGAAAAAACTGGCCCGCCCCGGGCCAGCAAAACTATCCTTAACGATAGAGCAAGGTATAGGTTGTTTCAGCAGAGTAATCACCCACCGTTGGCGCTGTGCTTCCTACCTGAATGACTTCAGCGGTATAGTTAAAAGCAACGTTCGCGCTATTGGCCTTATCCAGTGATGAGTCGGGTTCTGAACCATCAAATTTCACATAACTACTGCTTCCCTCAGGCAACAAGCGAACCCCTAAGTTTTTAGCTTTACCAGTAGTTGTTAATACTTCATCGGAATAACCGTCGATGCGGGTGCCTTCGAATTTAACGTTCAGTTTGCCGACAGAAGCATCACATTCCGTCAGGGCGATTTCGACTTTTTGCGTGTCGCCCACCTTTTTATCGGCGCCAAAAGCAGTCGCGGACAAATCATTAAATGTCACCGTTCCGTTAGTTGCCGTCCCGTTGATATTAACGACACAACTATCATTAAGGATTTTGCCGCTAAACGTTATCGTTCCTGTATCAACAGCCATGGCTGGTGCAGAGAGCGCCGCGGTTAAACTGATTGCCAGCAGTGATAACACTGATTTTTTGCACATATAGCATTCCTTACTTATGCTCAATAATTGATAAAATGAATAAATACTGGAGAAAATAACAGATAAGGCGGACGTTACGGAGAACTCCATTACGCCTTCAATATTTACATTTACAGTTTCAATATTGAAAACAGCACATATCCTTTGCCTGAAAACCTCTCCTAAAAATATTATTATATTAAACTGCGGGAATGAACACCCTACGGAATGAGGAAAACGACAAGATTATACGCAAATGCCTGTATTATTTAGGAAATAAAAAACCTGATTTTTATTTAAAATGAAATTAAGTTAAATTAAAATTCATGAAATAAATATAACTAATATTATATTTGACATTATCTAACCATTGACGCCGTTTGCTTTTATAAAAGAAACAGCCAGATGTTATTCTGGCTTTTTCTCATGACATCAACGGGCACAGCGTCGCGTTAGTTACCGCCAAACATATCTTTGATCCAACCGGCCACGCCGTCGCTGTCTTTCTTCTCTTCCTGTGGCGCCTGCTGCTGTTGCGGCTGCGGCTGAGAAGATTGATCGAACGGGTTACCTGACGGTTGCTGCTGTTGCAGCATTTCACCCTGTTGGCAAAGCGCGTCAGGATCGGTTGTCCACACCGGCAATGTACGCATCCCGCCGCTGCAAACAAAGTTGCCGTCATAGTCCACGCCCATATCAACGATATCTTCCGGCGGCGTTAAGGTCAGCGGCGTCGGCGTCTGATTCGCCAGATAGCGCTGGTAAATCGACATCGCCCCGCTCGCGCCATAGAGCTTCGTCGGCTGGTTGTTATCACGGCCTACCCAGGTAATCGTCACCTGACTACCGTCGATCCCGGCAAACCAGGTGTCCACGTTGTTATTGGTGGTCCCGGTTTTGCCCGCAAGATGCAGACCCGGATACTTCGCGCCAAGCTGGCGACCGGTACCGCGCTGGACAACCTGCTGCATCGTCCACAGCGTCATGTACGCCGCTTGCGCCGGAACGGCGCGCTCCGCCTGCGGGAAGCTTTGATACAGCACGGTGCCATCTTCCGCAATCACCGAACGCAACGCGGAGAGCGGCGCACGGTTACCGCCGCTGGCGATTGTCTGGAACGCTTGCGCCACTTCAACAGGCGTCAGGTTAAGCGCCCCCAGCAGCATGGCCGGAACCGGATGCAACTGATCTTTTGGTACGCCCAGTTTTGCCCAGGTGTCAGTCACCGCAGGCAGACCCAGCGCCATCCCCAGATTCACCGTCGGCACGTTCATCGAACGCGTCAGGGCATCGACCAGCATTACTTTTCCGCTTTCGCTATAGCGACGGTCATCGTTCTGCGGCGACCAGACCTGGCCGTTTGGCTGACGCAGCGCAATCGGCGCATCCGCAATCCACGTATTCAGGCGATAAATCTTTGGCTGGCTCAGGGCGGTCAGATAAGTAGCCGGTTTTGCCAGAGAACCAATCGAACGGCGCGCCTGCATCGCACGGTTATAGCCCGCAAACTGCGGTTCGGCGCCGCCGACCATCGCGCGCACTTCGCCGCTGAAGCGGTCCACCACCACGATCGCGGTTTCGAGATCGCTCAGCTTACGCTGCTTTTTCAGTAGCGGAATGCCTTCCACCGCCGCTTTCTCGGCGGCATCCTGCGCCACGGAATCGAAAGTGGTGAAAATCTTCACGCCGGAGAGATCTTTCACCTTATCGCCGAGCTTCGCCTGCAGTTCCTGACGCACCATCTGCATGAATGCCGGCTGCGGCGAGATCACCCCACCACGCGGCTGCACGCCCAGCGGACGCGCGCTCAGCATATCGTACAGTTCCTGATCGATGATCTGCTGCTGTTGCAGCAGGCGCAGCACAAGGTTGCGACGCTCCAGCGCCAGCGTCGGGTTACGCCAGGGGTTATAAATGGACGCCCCTTTCACCATTCCGACCAGCAACGCCTGCTGATCAAGGCTTAACTCTTCCACCGGGCGGCCAAAGTAGTACAGACTCGCCAGCGGGAAGCCGCGGATTTCGTTATCGCCGCTCTGTCCGAGATACACCTCGTTCATATACAGCTCAAGGATGCGGTCTTTGCTGTAGCGGGCGTCCATCAGCAGCGCCATATAAGCTTCGTTGGCCTTACGCCAGTACGAACGCTCGCTGGTCAGGAACAGGTTTTTCACTAACTGTTGCGTCAGCGTACTTGCCCCCTGCACCGTCCGTCCGGCGGTCAGGTTCGCCAGAACCGCGCGGCCAATAGAGTACAGACTGACGCCGTCATGCTCGTAAAAGTGACGGTCTTCGGTCGCCAGCAGCGTATCCACCAGCAGATCCGGGAAGCCGCTGCGCGGCACAAACAGACGCTGCTCGCCGTTTGGCGAAGAGAGCATGGTGATCAAACGCGGATCGAGACGGAAAAACCCGAACTGGCGGTTATTATCCATATTCACGATCGTATCCAGATGGCCGCCATCAAAGGTCAAGCGCGCGCGCACCTGCCCCTCTTTGCTGTCCGGGAAATCAAACGGACGGCGGATCATTTCAATGCTGTTGGCCTGCACGGTAAACTCGCCGGGACGCGTCATCTTCGTCACCTGGCGATACTGCGTCGCTTCCAGCAGCCGCACCATTTCGTTCTTGCTGACCGGCATTTCGGGCTCGAGATTCACCATCCGGCCATAAACGGCCGCGGGCAATTGCCAGACTTTGCCATCAATACGACTGCGGATTTTTTGATCCAGATAAACGCCGTAAATGGCGAACAGCACCAGAAAAACAATCGCTATTTTCAGCAGCAGCCACAACCAGCCGCGTTTACCACGAGGCTTACGCCCTTTGCCCTTACCTTTACGCGGCATCGGTTTTTCATCCTCATAGTCATCATCATAATCGTCGTCGTACTCATCATCTCTGAGTTGGCGACGGCTCACCTTTTGTTTCACCGGACGCGAGGGTTTCCCTTTGCGTCCAATCGGCTCGCGGTCATTCCCGGCCATGTTTTTTCTCCGCAACGTTCAGGCGCAAAGGCCCGATTTTCAGTTCTTCTGTCACCCGACAGAAGAAGAAATCTCTCAATTTATCGCTCGCTGTTTTACCAGATAACGCTTTGCTTACCGGCTTACAGAGGACATTCGTCCCACTATGAATACTTTTTGGTACGCCGCGTGGGCGCGGTATTCGCCGGGTCGTCAGGCCAGACATGTTTGGGGTAGCGTCCTTTCATCTCTTTTTGTACCTCGCGGTACGCCCCCTGCCAGAACGCGCTTAAATCTCGCGTAATCTGTAAGGGCCGCTGGGCGGGCGATAAGAGTTCCAGTACCAACGGCACGCGCCCTTCGGCGATGGTCGGCGTACTGGCCTCGCCAAACATTTCCTGCATTCGGACCGCCAACGCGGGCGGGTTATCCTCATGATAACGAATGGCTATCCGACTTCCTGTCGGCACAGTGTAATGTGTGGGCAGCGAACTCACCAGACGTTGCTGCAGAGGATAGTCGAGCAGTCCCAGCAAAGCCTGATGAATATTCAGCGATTTCAGATTTTTTAACGAATGCACACCGGCCATATGCGGCAGCAACCAGCGCTCAAGATTCGCCAGTAGCGTCTGATCGTCCACCGCAGGCCAGTCATATTCCGGCAGCCACTTCGCCGCACACTGCAAACGCAGACGCAACTGCACCGCTTCCGGCGTCCAGTTGAGCACATCCAGCCCCCTGTCGCGGATCCCGTTCAGCATCGCCAGATGCAGCTCGTCTTCCGAGGGTTTCGCCAACGGCTGCACTTTCACCGTCAGTTGTCCGATGCGCATCCTGCGCCACGCTTTGAGCGTCCCCTGCGCCTCATCCCATTCAATTGTGTCCGACTGCTGCAACAGTTCCGGACATTGCCGGACAAGCGCGTCGATGTCCAGCGGCAATGCCAGCAGGATCCGCGCGTCCGGCGACGCACTGCCCTGCAGCAAGAGCGGGGCGATCAGCCATTCATGACGTCCCAGCGCATCATCGGCGTCCAGCACCGCGCCCATGCCGTTTGCCAGTTGATAACGTCCGTCCAGACCGCGCCGTCGCGCCACGCGATCGGCAAAGGCGTACGCCAGCAATGGCGCGATCCGCGAGACGTCCGCGACGCCGCTGCGGCTATTCAGGCGTTTCAACAGTTGCTGGCTGCGCTGCTGCCAGGCGGGCTGATGGCGTGAAAACGCTACGCCAAGATCGGTATTTCCCCCGCGCGGCGGCTCTTCGAGGATCGCCGCAAGCTGGGCGGCGGTCGCGGCGGCGTCGGGATCGGAAGCGCTCACCAACATAGCAGCCAGCCGCGGGTCGTTGCCCAACGCCGCCATCTTTTGCCCTCTTGCGCTCAGGCGTTCGCCATCCAACGCGCCCAGCATCTGTAACAGCCGTTTCGCCGCCTGTAAGTGTATCGCGGGCGGCAGATCCAGCCAGGTTAACTGTGCGGGATCGCTGCATCCCCATTGCAACAGCTCCATCAGCAGGCCGGAGAGATCGCTATGCAGGATTTCGGGATCCCCTTGCGCAGCGGCGCGTTCCGCCTGTTCTTTGGCGATCAGATGCAGGCAAATCCCCGGCGCCAGACGTCCGGCGCGACCGGCACGCTGGGTCATTGATGCCTGACTGACGCGCTGCGTAATCAGCCGGGTCAGCCCGGTACGCGCGTCAAATCTGGCGACACGCTCCTGGGCGCAATCGACCACCAGTCGGATGCCTTCGATGGTCAGACTGGTTTCGGCGATATTGGTCGCCAGCACCACTTTACGCATTCCCGGCGGCGCAGGCAGGATCGCCGTACGCTGGGCATTCAGCGACAGCGCGCCATACAGCGGACAGAGAAGGACATCGCTGCCGACACGCGCGCTCAGATGTTCCTGTACGCGCTGGATCTCGCCGACGCCGGGTAAAAACAACAGCAGCGATCCCGGTTCCTGGCGCAGCAGTTCGGCGGTGGCGACGGCAACGGCCTCATCAAAACGCAGTTGCGCGGCCAGGGGTTGATAGCGGCGCTCAACGGGGTAAGCGCGCCCTTCGGACACCACCACCGGCGCATCCGGCAGACGCTGCCGCAGGCGATCGTTATCCAGCGTGGCGGACATGATCAGCAGCGTCAGGTCGTCGCGCAGCCCCTGCTGCACATCAAGCAACAGCGCCAGCGCCAGATCCGCCTGCAGACTGCGCTCGTGGAATTCATCAAGGATCACCAGGCTGACGCCGCTTAGCTCCGGGTCGCGCTGTATCATTCGCGTCAGCACCCCTTCGGTGACCACCTCCAGCCGCGTGGTTGGCCCCACGCAGGATTGCGCGCGCATCCGGTATCCCACCGTTTCGCCGGGCTTTTCGTTCAACAGCTCCGCCAGCCGCTGCGCCACGTTACGCGCCGCCAGACGACGCGGCTCAAGCAGGATAATCCGTCCGTCAAAGCGTTGATGGGAAAGAAACTGCAGCGGCAGCCAGGTGGATTTACCGGCGCCGGTCGGCGCGCTCAGCAGAACCTGCGGCGCAGAATCCAGTGCGGCAAGCAGTTCAGGCAGTACGGCGGCAACAGGCAATGACGTCACAAATGGCTCCAGAGGGTTAACATTCTTCGCGCTGCATTGTAGCATCGCGTTAATTCATAACCGAGTACCGAAGATGTCTGAGCCGAAACGGCTGTTCTTTGCCATTGAGCTGCCCGCCGACGCGCGCGCGCAAATCGTTCACTGGCGCGCGGCGCACTTTGCACCCGAGGCGGGGCGACCCGTAGCGGCCGACAACCTGCACGTAACGCTGGCGTTTTTAGGCGACGTTAGCGCCGACAAACAACAGGCGTTAGCTACGCTGGCCGGACGCATTCGCCAGCCAGCTTTCACGCTGACGCTGGACGATGCGGGGCAATGGCTGCGCTCCCGGGTGGTCTGGCTCGGCACGCGCCAGTCGCCGCGGGGTTTACTGCAACTGGCCAATATGCTGCGCGCCCAGGCCGCGCGCAGCGGCTGCTACCAAAGCCCGCAGCCGTTTCATCCGCACGTAACTTTGCTGCGCGACGCCAGCCATGCGGTCGCCATTCCCGCGCCCGGTTTTTGTTGGTCGTTTCCGGTAACTGAATTTACGCTTTACGCCTCCTCGTTCACCCGGGGACGAACCCGATACACGCCGTTGCAGCGCTGGACGCTCAGCGAATAATTTAAGGACACGCGTGATGCAGTTTTCTCCCCCCCTCCAGCGCGCCACGCTGGTTAAGCGTTATAAACGTTTTTTAGCCGATGTGATCACACCCGACGGAACCGAACTCACGTTACACTGCCCAAATACTGGCGCAATGACCGGTTGCGCAGAGCCCGGGGACACCGTCTGGTATTCGACGTCAGAAAATACTAAACGCAAATATCCGCATACCTGGGAATTAACTGAAACCCAAAATGGCGCGCTTATTTGTGTTAACACATTATGGGCGAACAGGCTGACGAAAGAGGCTCTGGAACAAGGCAGGGTTTCAGAACTTTCAGGATACAGTACCCTGAAAAGCGAAGTAAAATACGGCGCCGAACGAAGCCGCATCGATTTTATGTTACAGGCAGATTTCCGGCCTGACTGCTATATTGAAGTGAAATCGGTAACGCTGGCGGAAAAGGATTTCGGTTTTTTTCCCGATGCCATCACTGAACGAGGTCAGAAACATCTTCGGGAATTGATGAGCGTAGCGGCTGAAGGCAAACGCGCCGTGATTTTTTTCGCCGTTCTGCATTCCGCCATTACACGGTTTTCACCTGCGCGCCATATTGACGCGAAATACGCGCAACTATTGATTGAGGCACAGCGTAAGGGGGTAGAAATTCTGGTTTATAAAGCGGAACTTTCTGCCGGGAGTATGACTCTTAAAGAGCCATTACCCATTACTTTTTAGTGATGTAAAATTTTGGTTATTTAGTATTCTGGTCGCGTGCGCAAATACGCTTTTCCTCACAGGGTTGTCAAGTGTTACGTTTAGTTAATTGCTATCCGGAAAAGCATCTGCTATTTATAGCGACCTGATTTTTCCCCCGAACATGGGGATCGATAGTGCGTGTTAAGGAGAAGCAACATGCAAGAAGGGCAAAACCGTAAAACATCGTCCCTGAGTATTCTCGCCATCGCTGGGGTGGAGCCGTACCAGGAGAAACCGGGCGAAGAGTATATGAACGAAGCCCAGCTGTCGCACTTCAGGCGTATTCTTGAAGCATGGCGTAATCAACTTAGGGATGAAGTCGATCGCACCGTTACTCATATGCAGGACGAAGCTGCCAACTTCCCTGACCCGGTAGACCGTGCCGCGCAGGAAGAAGAGTTCAGCCTTGAGCTGCGTAACCGTGACCGTGAGCGCAAACTGATCAAAAAGATCGAGAAAACGCTGAAGAAGGTTGAAGATGAAGATTTCGGCTACTGCGAATCCTGCGGTGTGGAAATCGGTATTCGTCGCCTGGAAGCGCGTCCGACAGCCGATCTCTGCATCGACTGCAAAACGCTGGCTGAAATTCGCGAAAAACAGATGGCGGGTTAATCCCCACCGTTTGATCACGTTTACACCAGGCGGGGACTTCCCCGCCTTTTCATTTGTCCGTAACGATGACTGACTCACACTATATTGGCCGCTTCGCCCCTTCCCCTTCCGGCGCACTGCATTTTGGCTCCCTGATTGCCGCGCTCGGCAGTTATTTACAGGCGCGAGCCCAAAACGGCATCTGGCGCGTACGCATCGAAGATATCGATCCTCCTCGTGAAGTTCCCGGTGCCGCTGACACCATTCTGCGCCAGTTGGAACATTACGGTCTGCACTGGGATGGCGAAATACTCTGGCAATCCCGTCGCCATGAGGCGTATCGCGAGGCGCTCGCCTGGCTGCGCGATCACGGGTTGAGCTATTACTGCACCTGCCCCCGCGCGCGCATTCAACGCATCGGCGGTATTTATGACGGCCACTGCCGCGACAAGCATAACGGGCCGGATCAGGCAGCGGTACGCATCAGGCAACGTCATCCGGTCACCCGCTTTCACGATCGCCTGCGCGGTGATATTCAGGCCGACGAACGGCTGGCGCAGGAAGATTTTATTATTCATCGCCGGGATGGGTTGTTTGCCTATAACCTGGCGGTGGTGGTGGACGACCATTTCCAGGGCGTCACGGAAATCGTGCGCGGCGCCGATCTCATCGAACCAACGGTTCGACAAATTTCGCTCTACCAGTTGTTCGGCTGGACAGTGCCCGACTATATTCATTTGCCGCTGGCGCTGAATGCGCAGGGCGCAAAACTGTCTAAACAAAATCATGCGCCTGCTTTGCCGCAGGGCGACCCGCGTCCCGTCCTCATTGACGCGCTGCGCTTCCTCGGACAGCGTATTGCGCCAGACTGGCAGGCCATGCCAGTGGAGGCGATTCTTCAGTTCGCCACAGAGAACTGGCGCCTGGCAGACGTGCCGGAATCGGCATCTGTAAATCCGCCATTCTCAAACGCGTCGTGCTGAGCTATGATTAGCCGCTATTTTTGCTCGTTGTCTTTCGCATTTTCACAATTCGAAAGCCCGCGGGTAAATTGATTTGATTGATGATTGACACTACCGAGGTGCACTATTTTTACCCGAGTCGCTAATTTTTGCCGCAAGGTGCTAAGCCGCGAGGAGAGCGAGGCAGACACTGCCGTCGCCCGTCCACATATGACGGTCATCCCGCGCGAGCAGCACGCTATTTCCCGCAAAGATATCAGTGAAAATGCCCTGAAGGTAATGTACAGGCTCAACAAAGCGGGATATGAAGCTTGGCTGGTTGGCGGCGGAGTCCGCGACCTGTTGCTGGGCAAAAAACCCAAAGATTTCGACGTGACCACCAACGCGACGCCGGATCAGGTACGCAAACTGTTCCGCAACTGTCGCCTGGTCGGTCGCCGATTCCGTCTGGCGCACGTGATGTTTGGTCCGGAAATTATTGAAGTCGCCACCTTCCGCGGTCACCACGAAGGCAGCGAGAGCGATCGCACGACCTCCCAACGTGGGCAAAACGGTATGCTGCTGCGTGACAATATTTTCGGCTCCATTGAAGAGGACGCCCAGCGCCGCGACTTTACCATTAACAGCCTGTATTACAGCGTCGCTGACTTTACTGTCCGTGATTACGTGGGCGGTATGAAGGATTTACAGGACGGCGTCATCCGTCTGATCGGCAATCCGGAAACCCGCTACCGTGAAGATCCGGTGCGGATGCTGCGCGCGGTGCGTTTCGCCGCCAAGCTGGACATGCGCATCAGCCCGGAAACCGCTGAGCCGATCCCGCGTCTGGCGACGCTGCTGAACGACATACCGCCAGCCCGTCTGTTTGAAGAGTCGCTGAAGCTGCTCCAGGCAGGCTACGGCTACGAGACCTATCTTAAGCTGCGCGAATACAGCCTGTTCCAGCCGCTGTTCCCGACCATTACCCGCTATTTCACCGAAAACGGCGACAGCCCAATGGAGCGCATCATCGCCCAGGTGCTGAAGAACACCGATAACCGTATTCACAACGACATGCGGGTGAACCCGGCGTTCCTGTTTGCCGCCATGTTCTGGTACCCGTTACTGGAGATGGCGCAGAAAATCGCCCAGGAAAGCGGCCTGGCCTACTACGACGCATTCGCTCTGGCAATGAATGACGTGCTGGATGAGGCCTGCCGTTCGCTGGCGATTCCAAAACGCCTGACCTCGCTGACCCGTGATATCTGGCAGCTTCAGCTACGGATGTCCCGCCGTCAGGGAAAACGCGCGTGGAAGCTCATGGAACATCCGAAATTCCGCGCGGCTTACGATCTGCTGGCGCTGCGCGCCGAAGCGGAAAAAAGCGCCGAACTGCAACGCCTGGCACAATGGTGGGGCGAATTCCAGGTCTCTGCGCCGCCAGAGCAGAAGGGCATGCTCAACGAACTGGATGAAGACCCGATGCCACGCCGCCGCAATCGTCGCCCGCGCAAACGCGCCCCGCGTCGCGAGGGTACCGCGTGACCCCGCGTCGCGAGGGTACCGCGTGACCCTCGCTTATATCGCGCTTGGCAGCAACCTGGCCTCCCCCCTGGAACAGGTTAATGCTGCCATAAAATCGATTGGCGACATTCCGCAGAGCCGGATTGTCGCCGTCTCCTCTTTTTACCGCACGCCGCCCTTAGGTCCCCAGGATCAGCCGGATTACCTGAACGCGGCGGTCGCGCTGGACACTGACCTTGCGCCGGAGACTCTGCTCGATCATACCCAACGGATTGAACTGCAGCAGGGGCGCGTACGCAAAGCCGAGCGCTGGGGTCCGCGCACGTTGGATCTCGACATTATGCTGTTTGGCGATCGTGTCATTCAGACCGAACGCCTGACTGTTCCCCATTACGATATGCACAACCGCGGCTTTATGCTTTGGCCGCTGTTTGAGATTGCGCCCGATCTGCGGTTTCCGGATGGAAAATCGTTACAACAACGCCTCGCCGAACTCGGCGAAGAAAAACCCGAACGCGGGTAAATCCCCCTCCCCTTTAGCGTTTACTGCTTTCACGCCAATCGATTGCTTAAAACAATTGCCCCCCTGAATGTGACTGTTAGAATGCCGATAAATATGACGTTCACCATCAGGAAATGTTATGAAACCAACCACTATCTCACTGTTGCAAAAGTGCAAACAGGAGAAAAAACGCTTCGCCACCATTACGGCTTACGACTACAGCTTCGCTAAGTTATTTGCCGACGAAGGCATCAACGTGATGCTGGTGGGCGACTCGCTGGGGATGACCGTTCAGGGCCATGACTCCACCCTTCCTGTTACCGTTGCGGATATCGCCTATCACACGTGCGCGGTACGTCGCGGCGCACCGAACTGCCTGCTGCTTTCTGACCTGCCGTTTATGGCGTACGCGACGCCGGAGCAGGCCTTTGAAAACGCGGCGGCGGTGATGCGCGCCGGGGCGAACATGGTCAAGATTGAAGGCGGCGCATGGCTGGCGGATACCGTAAAAATGCTCACCGAGCGTGCCGTTCCGGTCTGCGGTCACCTGGGGCTGACGCCGCAATCGGTCAATATTTTCGGCGGTTACAAGGTTCAGGGGCGCGGTGACGCCGGGCAAGCGCTGCTTGATGACGCGCTGGCGCTGGAAGCCGCGGGCGCACAGTTGTTGGTGCTCGAATGCGTGCCGGTTGAACTGGCAAAACGCATCACCGACGCGCTCACCATTCCGGTGATCGGCATTGGCGCGGGCAACGTGACTGACGGTCAGATTCTGGTGATGCATGACGCTTTCGGCATCACCGGCGGTCATATTCCGAAATTTGCCAAAAATTTCCTTACCGAAGCAGGCGACATGCGCGCCGCGGTGCGGCAGTATATTGCCGAGGTGGAGTCCGGCGTCTATCCGGGCGAAGAACACAGTTTCCATTAAGGAGTTTTGTTGTGTTGATAATTGAAACCCTGCCGCTGCTGCGCCAGCATATCCGCAGAGCCCGCCAGGAAGGAAAACGCATTGCGCTGGTTCCAACCATGGGCAACCTGCACGACGGTCATATGAAGCTGGTTGATGAAGCGAAAGCCCGCGCCGATATCGTGGTGGTCAGCATCTTCGTTAATCCGATGCAGTTCGACCGCCCGGACGATCTGGTGCGTTATCCGCGCACGCTGCAGGAGGACTGTGAGAAGCTGAACAAACGTAAAGTCGATTTTGTTTTCGCGCCAGCAGCCGATCAAATCTACCCGCAGGGCACCGAAGGCCAGACGTATGTTGATGTTCCAGGTCTTTCCACCATGCTGGAGGGCGCCAGCCGCCCGGGCCATTTCCGCGGCGTTTCCACCATCGTCAGCAAGCTGTTTAACCTCGTTCAGCCGGATATCGCCTGTTTCGGTGAAAAAGATTTTCAGCAACTGGCGCTGATCCGCAAAATGGTGGCCGATATGGGCTACGACATTGAAATCGTCGGCGTACCGATTATTCGCGCCAAAGACGGTTTAGCCCTCAGTTCACGCAATGGTTATTTGACCGCGGAGCAGCGCAAAATCGCCCCGGGTTTATACAAGGTCATGTGTGAGATTGGTGAAAAACTGCAGGCCGGCGAGCGCGAACTGGATGAAATGATCGCCCTTGCGGAAAAAGCCCTGAATGAGAAAGGTTTCCGCGCCGATGATATTCAGATCCGCGACGCCGACACCCTGCTTGCGCTGACGGAAACCAGCCAGCGGGCGGTCATTCTGGTGGCCGCGTGGCTGGGACAGGCGCGCCTGATTGACAACCAGACGGTAACATTAACCCAGTAGACAGGGGTTAAAAATCGGGCAATACTGCCTGAGAAAATTCTCAAGGCAGGGCGCGCCCTGCCGGGTTAACGACAGTACATACTCATCAAACTTCTCAGGCGTCCTGAACAGGGACAGCCTGAATGATGACGAATATTTTAAGGTAGACGTTATGATTCGCACTATGCTGCAGGGCAAACTCCACCGCGTGAAAGTGACTCAGGCGGACCTGCACTATGAAGGTTCCTGCGCCATCGATCAGGATTTCCTCGACGCCGCCGGGATCCTTGAAAATGAAGCTATCGATATCTGGAATGTATCGAATGGCAAACGCTTTTCCACCTATGCAATTGCCGCCGAGCGCGGTTCGCGCATTATCTCCGTCAATGGCGCGGCGGCGCATTGCGCCAGCGTGGGGGATATTGTGATCATCGCCAGCTTCGTCACCATGTCCGACGAAGAAGCGCGCCGCTGGCGGCCAAATGTCGCCTACTTTGAAGGCGACAATGAAATGAAACGCACCGCAAAAGCCATTCCGGTTCAGGTTGCCTGATATCTACCCCTGCGGCTGATTGCTGATCAGCCGCGACATCGTCTCCAGCGAGTCCGTTCTCAGGATGTACAGGCGCTTCAGCAAAAACGGATTATCTCCCGGCTTATGTAGCGCGGCGATTTTTTTTGCACCAAAACGCGATAAATTTTGCACTGTCAGAGGGTGCCCAAAAGACACATTCTGCACAGTGCAAAAATGAACGCAAAGAGTGTTTACTGATGCTCTTGCTGAGCCGGATAACGTTTGTAGAGAGTCGACAGGCCGACCCCATATTTGAGAGCTATATCACGATGTGAGCAGCCGGACTTAATTTCCCGTTCAAACGCATCCCAGTGCTCATCAGTAAACTTAGGCTTACGTCCGCCAATCCTCCCCTTAGCGCGGGCAACCGCTAACCCTGCCAGAGTGCGTTCACTATTCAGATCAGACTCATATTGTGCCGCAGAGAGAATATTACGGAAGTTATAGCGCCCACTAGCGGTGCTCAGGTCAACGCCATCCGTAATAGAACGGATATTAACATTGCGTTCTGCAAGGCTCTGAAAGGTCAATAATGCGTGCAGTACATTGCGACCGATACGATCCAACTTCCAGATGACCAGTTCGTCACCGGGTTCAAGCATCTCAACCACTTTCTTCAAGATTGGTCGATTTGTCTTACGGCCAGAAGCCTTTTCCTCAAAAATTAACTTACAGCCAGCAGCTCTGAGCGCCTGCATCTGAAGCTCGGTGTCCTGATGGTTACTTGATACTCGTGCATACCCAATAATCATAAAGCGATCTCCTGCTCATCCTTCTGTTCGTCAGTAGAACCAGGTTATCAGAGTTTCACTTTTGACGAAGAGCTTCGCCGACATTAAAAATCTCAATCCACAAAAGGTTCAATTAGGAGAAACGGCAAAACGAGATGTCGGA
>NZ_LNHZ01000042.1:0-2123 GCF_001463265.1 Citrobacter sp. 50677481 | reverse complement strand
TCGCCCAGTTGGGTGTTCATCACGAGATTACCGTTGACGCCGGTATAGTCGCCGTTCACCGTCAGGGTTTTAAACGTCGCCGCGTCGCGGGTCAGCGAACGGGTCGTCGCGCTGGACGGCATAAAGGTCAGCGTCGAATCGTTCAGCGACAGGTTGGTCAGCTGCGAGTCTTTGGTCATATTCCAGACCGATTGCTCCGCCAGCGACAGGTTGCTCACCGCATCGTCAGTGGTTGCTGCGCCGCCATCAAAACGGGACTGGTTAATCGCGGTGATATCAATCGTCGCAGCATCTTTTGCCTCCAGCGTCCCCACAATATGGACTTTCTGCGGATTGATGGTCACGCGGGAGTCGGCATTTTCAGCCAGGATCGCGACAGCATCCGGGTCGTTGTAATTCACCCCCATCCGCACCTCGCCATTCAGGGTGATTTCGCCGCCCTTATCCGCATGTAGATAATTCCATCTCCCGCTGCGGGTGGCGTCGACAACGTCAATATCCAGACTGCCGTTAACGGCGATTTTCCCTGCGGCTAACGCCTGATCCATCGAGGCATACAGCCCGGTGCCCGTTGTCTGCTGATGCCCTTTCGCATCAAAAGTGATACTCAGATCGTCGCCGGTATAGACCGTCGAGCCCATTGAGTCGACGCCATCAAGCACCGTCTGATCCGCGCCTGCGTTAAGTCGCATCGTGGTGGTGCCGACGGTAGTGACAGCGGCATCCACATCGACGCCCGGAAAACCGTCTGACAGCCAGATACCGGACGCCACGCCGCCGACGGCGTTGACGGTGACGTCAAGGACTGTATCGCCAAGCGCTTCAACTTTGCCGCCGTTAGCGCTAATCCCGTCAGCAAACTGATCGGCTACCGAGGTCACGGTCGCATTCTGATAGCGAATAAGCGAACGGGCGCTCTCTTCCATCGCTTCGGAAATGATCCCGCCAGCATACCCCGTCCCCTTACTGTTGAGGATAACGTTCTCAGCTTCAATGCGGGTGCCATATTTTGCATACACGCCGAAAGCATTGCTGTTTGCCCCGGTCACTGTGGTATTCACAGTGGTATTACCGCTTAAGAGAATGGAACCATTGTTTTTCGCGCCATAAATCCCGGCGATCCCTTTATCATCACGCTTATGGCTCATGTTAACCGTTAAATCATCAGCAACGATCTGCGCCTGTTGCGCATTCAGAGGGGCGCTGATGTTTTCTTCAGTCATAATCGTGACTGCAGACATAAAATCATAATCAGCGTCAAGCGGCAGATCCGGTCTGCCGGGTACGGTTCCGGGAATATAATCACCAATAATATGATTCACGGTAGAGCCGGAACCTAAGTTGATAGTGCCGCTGTTAACCAGCAGGATCGTCCCGCTGGCCAGCATGAAATCACCCGTTTCAAACTCCCCACGGCCACTCACCAGCGCCGTTCCGCCCGGGTTATTAATGGTCACGCTGCCGTTATTGGCCACGGAGATAGTGTTATGTTCACCCGAAGTACTGACGATGCTATATGTCCCACCGTCGGCAAGCTCCCCGCTTCCGGTCATCACGCCATTTTCATTATAAAGTTCAGCATGAACATAGTTGGTCATCAACAGGCTGCTGACAAGGAGCGCTGTTGTGGTTAATTTAAATTGTTTCATATCGGTATCCGTAACAGACATCGCGGCGCTAAGACGTATTGCGTGCAATAACGCCATGGCCGATGTGCAATTCCTGGGTTAAACAAAAGTGAAAAAACGCCGGTTATTCCGGGAGAGGTCTTTGCCGATGCTCGCGGTGGCTTCTGTGCGCCATTTTCCACCTGCACAGCAACAGGACAAATGAAATGACCTTAGCTAAAAAATTAAATTTATTATCTAAATATAAAAAAATACCTTTTTAATATATAAGTATTTTATTTTTTAGCAGTGTTTTATTCTTTTAAAATCAGGGCAGGAAAATCTTAAGATCATCCCGTTAAGCAATACCCACTTTTTTAGAGTGGGTATTTCCGCAGTGTAAGTATCACCGGTAAATGTCGGATAAGGCGCAACGCGCCTTATCCGAGGTGACTTATCAGAACGACGCTTTAATACCAATCATCGCCGAGGTGTCGCTGTAGCCTTTGTCACCGA
>NZ_LNHZ01000041.1:0-9243 GCF_001463265.1 Citrobacter sp. 50677481 | reverse complement strand
TCATCCCCTTTTGTATCGAGTCTCCTTACTTTGAGCACATTAGTGTCTTACATGTGAGAGATGATCAGGCACTACTATGATGTACAGATATATATTGGTGTGAGTTGGATAAGAGATAGTATGTTGTAGTAATATTTGTGCTCGATCATGAATACTTAGTGTCATTGTTTTTTCTAGAGGGACTGGATTTTGTTTATAGCCTATTAAGTTGATTAGGACGTCGGCAGCGTCAGATGTGTATAAGGGCCAGGTGTAATATTCAGCGGCTGCGTTTCGGGTGTTTTTTCGTTATGTCTGTCGCCACTTTCTCGCGTCTGGCACCGGAAACGCAGCCAACCCCGTTTCAGCGGTGCGGGCAACGGATGTTATGGTAAATTGTAGTGGTTCTGCAGATGCGAAAAAGCCGACCGGGGGTCGACCTTTCCTAATCAACTTAATAGGCTATAAACAAAATCCAGTCCCTCTAGAGGATGCTTTTTTCTTTTGTCGTATGGTGTATCAAGTACTTTAGCAATGGTCTGAATTGTTCTCGAATCTACACTTTCCGCTGTATATGTAAATTTAGGCTCTTTTCTACTCTCAGTCGATACCGAAACATCCTCTGCTAGTTTTTCCAATCCAGCCTTGGCGATTATAATTTGCGATCGGTTGTGGCTTTTTTTTCTGATTAGATTGCTGTATATGTTTTCCAAATAGATCCACGGTGACTCTGTGTTTATTTGTGATATTGTAGAGTGGGTTATTCTTGCTGTGTTTGGCTTTGTTGCTCTGTCAATGAAAATGAAGCCATCTGAATCATCTATGGTTCTATACAAAGATGATGATAACATCGCAAATATATTGCTGGAGACTATATTGCTTTTCCTATAGTCATATAGACCTTCACTTTTCTTTGAGAACTCTTCATCAAGTATCTTCTGAATATCATTTATATGATGCCAAACTTGAGAGTCTATGAATGAAAGAATGTCATATTTCTCGAAAAGTATGTTTGCTAGCTTTATAGCTAGTCCGGCATCCTGACTTTTGTGTGATATGAACAAATGAGGTGTGAATTTAGGAAATATGTCGCCTATCAACTTCTCTGTGTCAATGTCTTCATTTTCTTTCACGTAGTTTATGATGCTTTGTTTGACACTTTCCCTATCGCTTATGGTAATGCTACCATAAGCAAGTCTCTCTGAACTGACGATATTATATCTGTCATAGTTCTCTAGATCTCTCTTGAGTGAATCTAGCTCAATGTGGAATTTCTTATGCATTTTTACCTCGTCGCTAATACTGCTATAGAAAATGCTATAGCTAAAAACGGAATTACATAGAATATGAATTGAGAGCGGCTTGGTCTTGATTTTATGTTTTGGTTTTTAAGTACGTAGTTAAATGTGTTGCTAATTTCAAAATAATTTATTTTTCCGGCTGAGTCTTTTGTGTCTTCAGCCTTTAAATCATAAACCTTACGCATTGCTCTTTCATATCTTAAATAATAAGAATCAATAAGCATGAACGCTAATGTTATTATGAGAAATATCAAGATCGAATAAAGCTTTTCATTTGTTGTGAAGTTTTCTGACGCAACTGGTTTTTGAGGTATTACGTAAGCAATAACAATGGTCAATACTGCTGATATTATTGTTATATAAGTTGCCTTTAGCTTTGAAGAGGTTTCAGCCAATCTATTTATGATGGATTGTATATTGTTTAGTGAAGCTATCTTAGCTTCCATACTTTCGTTATTCATTTTTTTCCTTTGTCTTAATGGTTTTTCTTACGGCTTTTTAAAAGTTTTAGGCTTTTGGAGTTAGAACGTTGGTTCTTCTGAAGTTTACATCAATTTGTATTGAGGATCTCTTGAGATTTTTGGTGTTAAGTCGTAATCTCTTGCTCGGTAAACGAAAAAACCGCCCAGCAAGGCGGTTTTTTCGAAGGTTCTCAGAGCAGCAACTCTTTGAACCAAGGTAACTGGCTTGGAGGAGCGCAGTCACCAAAACTTGTCCTTTCAGTTTAGCCTTAACCGGCGCATAACTTCAAGACTAACTCCTCTAAATCTGTTACCAGTGGCTGCTGCCAGTGGCGCTTTGTCGTGTCTTTCCGGGTTGGACTCAAGATGATAGTTACCGGATAAGGCGCAGCAGTCGGACTGAACGGGGGGTTCGTGCATACAGTCCAGCTTGGAGCGAACTGCCTTCCCGGAACCGAGTGTCAGGCGTGGAATGAGACAAACGCGGCCATAACAGCGGAATGACACCGGTAAACCGAAAGGCAGGAACAGGAGAGCGCACGAGGGAGCCATCAGGGGGAAACGCCTGGTATCTTTATAGTCCTGTCGGGTTTCGCCACCACTGATTTGAGCGTCAGACTTCGTGATGCTTGTCAGGGGGGCGGAGCCTATGGAAAAACGGCAACGCCGTGGCCTTTCCTCTTATTTGCTAAGTATCGTCCTGGCATTCTCTAGGAAATTTCCGCCCAGTTCGTAAGCCCGCACCGCTCGCCGCAGCCGAACGTCCGAGCGCAGCGAGTCAGTGAGCGAGGAAGCGGAATATCTCCTGTATCGCATATTCTGCTCACGCGCCGGTGCCGCCTTTTTTCTCCTGCCACATGAAGCACTTCACTGACCTCCGCATCCGTGCCAACATAGTAAGCCAGTATACACTCCGCTAGCGCTGCGTGACTGGTTCAGGGCTGCGCCCCGAAACCCGCCAAAAGCCTGACGCGCCTGCGGCTTGTCCAACCCCGCGCCGACCGGGAAAGGCTTTCCCGCCCGTCCCGGCGTTATCAGGAGGCCGGTTTGTCAGAGAAACGGAGCAAGATGCTCACCATGTGGGTGACGGAGGACGAGCACCGGCGGCTGCTCGAGCGCTGTGACGGCAGGCAGCTGGCGGCGTGGATGCGGCAGACCTGCCTGGACGAAAAGCCTGCGCGTACCGGAAAGCTTCCCTCGATCTCGCCGGCGCTGCTGCGCCAGCTTGCCGGCATGGGCAACAACCTGAACCAGATAGCCCGCCGCGTTAATGCCGGCGGCGGTACCGGCCATGACAGGGTACAGATTGTGGCGGCGCTGATGGCCATCGATGCCGGACTTGAGCGGCTGCGGCACGCCGTTCTTGAGAAAGGAACGGACGATGATCGTTAAATTTCATCCACGGGGTCGCGGCGGTGGCGCCGGGCCGGTGGACTATCTGCTGGGTAAAGACCGGCAGCGTGAAGGCGCCACCGTCCTGCAGGGCAAGCCGGAAGAAGTCCGGGAGCTGATTGACGCGTCGCCTTACGTTAAGAAATACACCTCCGGCGTCCTGTCGTTTGCGGAGGCCGATCTGCCTCCCGGCCAGCGGGAAAAACTGATGGCCAGCTTCGAGCGGGTTCTGATGCCCGGACTCGATAAAGATCAGTACAGCATTCTGTGGGTGGAGCACGCGGACAAGTGGCGTCTGGAGCTGAACTTTCTGATCCCCAATACCGAGCTGCTGACCGGCAGGCGGCTCCAGCCTTACTACGACCGCGCCGACCGGCCGCGCATCGATGCCTGGCAGACTATCGTGAACGGCAGACTGGGGCTGCACGACCCGAACGCGCCGGAAAACCGCCGGGCGCTGGTCACGCCGTCCGGGCTGCCGAAAACGAAGCAGGAGGCCGCAGAAGCCATTACCCGGGGACTGCTGACCCTTGCTTCGTCCGGGGAGCTGAAAAGCCGTCAGGATGTCACTGACACTCTTGAAGGTGCAGGTTTTGAGGTGGTGCGCACCACGAAAAGCAGTATCAGCATTGCCGACCCGGACGGGGGGCGAAACATCCGACTGAAGGGAGCCATCTATGAGCAGTCTTTTAACGCTGGCGAAGGACTTAGAGCAGCAATCGAAAGCGCAGCAGCAGAGTACCGGCGAGATGCTGAAAGCCGCATTCAGCGAGCACGAGCGGTCTGTCAGAGCGGAACTGAGCGCAAGCGCGAGGAGAATCAGCGACGCCATCCTCGCCCACGAGCAGAGTATGAGCGAGGCGATGGAGAAAAACCGGCGGAGCGTACTGCGGACTGCCGGGCGGACATGGCTCACCATCCTGATGGTGTCAGCGCTGCTGATCGGCACGAGCGGGAGCATTCTGTGGTGGCAGGGGCAGCAGATAACCGACAATTACACGCATCTTCGTCAGCAGGAAGATACCCTGGCGAAAATGACCGCCCGGACGTGGGGAGTGCGCTATCAGGAGAGCAGCGACGGCCGGAGGTTTCTTATCCTGCCGCCGGGGATGCAAACCGAAGCCATCCCCTACGACGGGACGACATGGATCCGCCTGAAACAGGAGTAGCGGAAAATGACAGAGCTGGAAAAGCAGTTGCTGAGCGCATTAGAGCAGCTACAGCAGGACTACTCGCAAAGGCTGGACGAATGGGAGAGCGCCTTCGCGGAATGGCGGAGCATGTGTGGGCTTATGCAACGGGAGAACGCGGTGCTGAACGAGCGCGTGTCGGACTTGAGCACGCAGGTGCTGAGTTTAAGCGAGCAGCTGCGCCGCTTGTCCGGGAACTGAATGCCACCGAGTTCCGGCAGAGGGAGAATGAGTATCAGAAAACACTGGAGCTGGAGCGCCAGCCGCAGAAAACCTACCGCGGGCCGACACTTTAAACCATCCAGGCAGCTGACAACCCGCACGAAGAGGGGCTCTTATTTCTCCCGCTAAATAGGTTCGTGATCAAAAAGGTCACGACTTATTCAGGAGCGGGAAATGAAGCTGTTAAATCTTATTGAATCATTGCTTAACTGCCTGTATCTGGCGGCGGAGCTGTGGGACTGGCTGGAGAAGCATTTGTCGGTTTTTAAGGCATTGGCGCGGATTTTAGTGTGACTTTAACATCCATGCATCTGGCTGCATGACTATGCACCAGTGTAATATTCAGCGGCTGCGTTTCTGGTGTTTTTTCGTTATGTCTGTCGCCACTTTCTCGCGTCTGGCACCGGAAACGCAGCCAACCCCGTTTCAGCGGTGCGGGCAACGGATGTTATGGTAAATTGTAGTGGTTCTGCAGATGCGAAAAAGCCGACCGGGGGTCGACCTTTCCTAATCAACTTAATAGGCTATAAACAAAATCCAGTCCCTCTAGAGGATGCTTTTTTCTTTTGTCGTATGGTGTATCAAGTACTTTAGCAATGGTCTGAATTGTTCTCGAATCTACACTTTCCGCTGTATATGTAAATTTAGGCTCTTTTCTACTCTCAGTCGATACCGAAACATCCTCTGCTAGTTTTTCCAATCCAGCCTTGGCGATTATAATTTGCGATCGGTTGTGGCTTTTTTTTCTGATTAGATTGCTGTATATGTTTTCCAAATAGATCCACGGTGACTCTGTGTTTATTTGTGATATTGTAGAGTGGGTTATTCTTGCTGTGTTTGGCTTTGTTGCTCTGTCAATGAAAATGAAGCCATCTGAATCATCTATGGTTCTATACAAAGATGATGATAACATCGCAAATATATTGCTGGAGACTATATTGCTTTTCCTATAGTCATATAGACCTTCACTTTTCTTTGAGAACTCTTCATCAAGTATCTTCTGAATATCATTTATATGATGCCAAACTTGAGAGTCTATGAATGAAAGAATGTCATATTTCTCGAAAAGTATGTTTGCTAGCTTTATAGCTAGTCCGGCATCCTGACTTTTGTGTGATATGAACAAATGAGGTGTGAATTTAGGAAATATGTCGCCTATCAACTTCTCTGTGTCAATGTCTTCATTTTCTTTCACGTAGTTTATGATGCTTTGTTTGACACTTTCCCTATCGCTTATGGTAATGCTACCATAAGCAAGTCTCTCTGAACTGACGATATTATATCTGTCATAGTTCTCTAGATCTCTCTTGAGTGAATCTAGCTCAATGTGGAATTTCTTATGCATTTTTACCTCGTCGCTAATACTGCTATAGAAAATGCTATAGCTAAAAACGGAATTACATAGAATATGAATTGAGAGCGGCTTGGTCTTGATTTTATGTTTTGGTTTTTAAGTACGTAGTTAAATGTGTTGCTAATTTCAAAATAATTTATTTTTCCGGCTGAGTCTTTTGTGTCTTCAGCCTTTAAATCATAAACCTTACGCATTGCTCTTTCATATCTTAAATAATAAGAATCAATAAGCATGAACGCTAATGTTATTATGAGAAATATCAAGATCGAATAAAGCTTTTCATTTGTTGTGAAGTTTTCTGACGCAACTGGTTTTTGAGGTATTACGTAAGCAATAACAATGGTCAATACTGCTGATATTATTGTTATATAAGTTGCCTTTAGCTTTGAAGAGGTTTCAGCCAATCTATTTATGATGGATTGTATATTGTTTAGTGAAGCTATCTTAGCTTCCATACTTTCGTTATTCATTTTTTTCCTTTGTCTTAATGGTTTTTCTTACGGCTTTTTAAAAGTTTTAGGCTTTTGGAGTTAGAACGTTGGTTCTTCTGAAGTTTACATCAATTTGTATTGAGGATCTCTTGAGATTTTTGGTGTTAAGTCGTAATCTCTTGCTCGGTAAACGAAAAAACCGCCCAGCAAGGCGGTTTTTT
The DNA here is from genome assembly GCF_001463265.1 of Citrobacter sp. 50677481. Lineage (NCBI taxonomy): Bacteria > Pseudomonadati > Pseudomonadota > Gammaproteobacteria > Enterobacterales > Enterobacteriaceae > Citrobacter > Citrobacter sp. 50677481. The sequence goes on along the minus strand of NZ_LNHZ01000041.1, from coordinate 2,692 downwards.
CGAAGGTTCTCAGAGCAGCAACTCTTTGAACCAAGGTAACTGGCTTGGAGGAGCGCAGTCACCAAAACTTGTCCTTTCAGTTTAGCCTTAACCGGCGCATAACTTCAAGACTAACTCCTCTAAATCTGTTACCAGTGGCTGCTGCCAGTGGCGCTTTGTCGTGTCTTTCCGGGTTGGACTCAAGATGATAGTTACCGGATAAGGCGCAGCAGTCGGACTGAACGGGGGGTTCGTGCATACAGTCCAGCTTGGAGCGAACTGCCTTCCCGGAACCGAGTGTCAGGCGTGGAATGAGACAAACGCGGCCATAACAGCGGAATGACACCGGTAAACCGAAAGGCAGGAACAGGAGAGCGCACGAGGGAGCCATCAGGGGGAAACGCCTGGTATCTTTATAGTCCTGTCGGGTTTCGCCACCACTGATTTGAGCGTCAGACTTCGTGATGCTTGTCAGGGGGGCGGAGCCTATGGAAAAACGGCAACGCCGTGGCCTTTCCTCTTATTTGCTAAGTATCGTCCTGGCATTCTCTAGGAAATTTCCGCCCAGTTCGTAAGCCCGCACCGCTCGCCGCAGCCGAACGTCCGAGCGCAGCGAGTCAGTGAGCGAGGAAGCGGAATATCTCCTGTATCGCATATTCTGCTCACGCGCCGGTGCCGCCTTTTTTCTCCTGCCACATGAAGCACTTCACTGACCTCCGCATCCGTGCCAACATAGTAAGCCAGTATACACTCCGCTAGCGCTGCGTGACTGGTTCAGGGCTGCGCCCCGAAACCCGCCAAAAGCCTGACGCGCCTGCGGCTTGTCCAACCCCGCGCCGACCGGGAAAGGCTTTCCCGCCCGTCCCGGCGTTATCAGGAGGCCGGTTTGTCAGAGAAACGGAGCAAGATGCTCACCATGTGGGTGACGGAGGACGAGCACCGGCGGCTGCTCGAGCGCTGTGACGGCAGGCAGCTGGCGGCGTGGATGCGGCAGACCTGCCTGGACGAAAAGCCTGCGCGTACCGGAAAGCTTCCCTCGATCTCGCCGGCGCTGCTGCGCCAGCTTGCCGGCATGGGCAACAACCTGAACCAGATAGCCCGCCGCGTTAATGCCGGCGGCGGTACCGGCCATGACAGGGTACAGATTGTGGCGGCGCTGATGGCCATCGATGCCGGACTTGAGCGGCTGCGGCACGCCGTTCTTGAGAAAGGAACGGACGATGATCGTTAAATTTCATCCACGGGGTCGCGGCGGTGGCGCCGGGCCGGTGGACTATCTGCTGGGTAAAGACCGGCAGCGTGAAGGCGCCACCGTCCTGCAGGGCAAGCCGGAAGAAGTCCGGGAGCTGATTGACGCGTCGCCTTACGTTAAGAAATACACCTCCGGCGTCCTGTCGTTTGCGGAGGCCGATCTGCCTCCCGGCCAGCGGGAAAAACTGATGGCCAGCTTCGAGCGGGTTCTGATGCCCGGACTCGATAAAGATCAGTACAGCATTCTGTGGGTGGAGCACGCGGACAAGTGGCGTCTGGAGCTGAACTTTCTGATCCCCAATACCGAGCTGCTGACCGGCAGGCGGCTCCAGCCTTACTACGACCGCGCCGACCGGCCGCGCATCGATGCCTGGCAGACTATCGTGAACGGCAGACTGGGGCTGCACGACCCGAACGCGCCGGAAAACCGCCGGGCGCTGGTCACGCCGTCCGGGCTGCCGAAAACGAAGCAGGAGGCCGCAGAAGCCATTACCCGGGGACTGCTGACCCTTGCTTCGTCCGGGGAGCTGAAAAGCCGTCAGGATGTCACTGACACTCTTGAAGGTGCAGGTTTTGAGGTGGTGCGCACCACGAAAAGCAGTATCAGCATTGCCGACCCGGACGGGGGGCGAAACATCCGACTGAAGGGAGCCATCTATGAGCAGTCTTTTAACGCTGGCGAAGGACTTAGAGCAGCAATCGAAAGCGCAGCAGCAGAGTACCGGCGAGATGCTGAAAGCCGCATTCAGCGAGCACGAGCGGTCTGTCAGAGCGGAACTGAGCGCAAGCGCGAGGAGAATCAGCGACGCCATCCTCGCCCACGAGCAGAGTATGAGCGAGGCGATGGAGAAAAACCGGCGGAGCGTACTGCGGACTGCCGGGCGGACATGGCTCACCATCCTGATGGTGTCAGCGCTGCTGATCGGCACGAGCGGGAGCATTCTGTGGTGGCAGGGGCAGCAGATAACCGACAATTACACGCATCTTCGTCAGCAGGAAGATACCCTGGCGAAAATGACCGCCCGGACGTGGGGAGTGCGCTATCAGGAGAGCAGCGACGGCCGGAGGTTTCTTATCCTGCCGCCGGGGATGCAAACCGAAGCCATCCCCTACGACGGGACGACATGGATCCGCCTGAAACAGGAGTAGCGGAAAATGACAGAGCTGGAAAAGCAGTTGCTGAGCGCATTAGAGCAGCTACAGCAGGACTACTCGCAAAGGCTGGACGAATGGGAGAGCGCCTTCGCGGAATGGCGGAGCATGTGTGGGCTTATGCAACGGGAGAACGCGGTGCTGAACGAGCGCGTGTCGGACTTGAGCACGCAGGTGCTGAGTTTAAGCGAGCAGCTGCGCCGCTTGTCCGGGAACTGAATGCCACCGAGTTCCGGCAGAGGGAGAATGAGTATCAGAAAACACTGGAGCTGGAGCGCCAGCCGCAGAAAACCTACCGCGGGCCGACACT
>NZ_LNHZ01000040.1:0-4189 GCF_001463265.1 Citrobacter sp. 50677481 | reverse complement strand
CCATCCTGACGGATGGGCTTTTTGCGTTTCTGGCGCTGGTCTACTGAATCAGCCTGTAGTAATCAAACCCATTCCGCCATAAAACAAGCCTTACCGCAGCATATGCGTTAAAATAACGCGATTATGCATCTGGAAAGCGTCTATGAATCACTCCCTTAAATCCTGGAATACCTTTGGTATCGATCAGTCTGCAAATGAAATTGTTTGTGCTGAGAATGAACAACAACTCTTAAATGCCTGGCAAACCGCCAATGCAAAGCAACAACCGGTATTGATTCTGGGTGAGGGGAGTAATGTACTGTTCCTTAATGCTTTCCATGGGACTGTCATCATCAATCGTATTAAAGGAATTGAGGTGACAGAACAACCAGATGCGTGGCATTTGCATGTTGGCGCTGGCGAAAACTGGCATCAGCTGGTTCAGCATACGTTGCAGCTTGGTATGCCTGGACTGGAAAACCTGGCGCTGATCCCTGGCTGCGTCGGTTCTTCTCCCATTCAGAATATAGGTGCTTACGGCGTTGAGCTTCAACGGGTCTGTGATTACGTTGACTGCATCGAATTAGCGACGGGGACGCCTCACCGTCTTAGCGCTCAAGAGTGCCGTTTTGGATACCGTGACAGCATTTTCAAACATGAGTATCAGGATCGCTTTGCAATTGTCGCCGTTGGCCTGCGCCTGTCTAAGCAATGGCAGCCAGTATTGACCTATGGCGATCTCACGCGACTCGACCCGGCGACCGTTACGCCTCAGCAGGTGTTTGACTCCGTCTGCCATATGCGAATGACTAAACTGCCAGACCCGAAAGTAAACGGTAACGCAGGCAGCTTTTTTAAAAATCCTGTCGTGACAGTTGACGTTGCACAGGCACTGTTATCTGAATTCCCCCACGCGCCACATTATCCCCAGGCGGATGGCTCAGTAAAACTGGCGGCTGGCTGGCTAATTGACCAGTGCCAGCTTAAAGGCATTGGGATTGGCGGCGCTGCCGTACATCGCCAGCAGGCTTTGGTACTCATTAACGCGGATAATGCGACAAGTGAAGATGTTGTCCAGTTGGCGCATCTGGTTCGTGAGAAAGTTGGAGAAAAATTTAACGTCTGGCTGGAACCGGAAGTGCGGTTCATTGGACAAATGGGTGAGGTCAATGCCGTGGAGATCATCGCATGAAGGATAATACCGTTCCCCTGACGCTGATCTCTCTGCTAGCCGACGGCGAGTTTCATTCTGGCGAACAGCTAGGTGATACGCTGGGGATGAGCCGCGCCGCCATTAACAAGCATATCCAGACACTACGAGATTGGGGCGTTGATGTTTTCACCGTGCCAGGCAAAGGCTATAGTCTGCCCGAGCCGATCCAACTGCTGGACGCGAATCGTATTCATAGCCAACTGGATCGCGGCACGGTTGCTGTGCTCCCTGTTATCGATTCAACCAATCAGTATCTCCTGGAGCGAATCGGAGAACTGCAGTCAGGTGACGCATGTGTCGCTGAATATCAGCAGGCCGGGCGCGGTCGCCGTGGACGTAAATGGTTTTCGCCATTCGGCGCCAACTTATATCTGTCGATGTACTGGCGTCTGGAACAGGGACCCGCTGCGGCGATCGGTTTAAGCCTGGTGATTGGCATCGTGATGGCGGAAGTCTTACGCGATTTGGGAGCAGATAAGGTTCGCGTAAAGTGGCCAAACGATCTGTATCTGTTGGATCGCAAACTGGCAGGGATCCTGGTTGAACTGACGGGGAAAACAGGCGACGCTGCACAGATCGTGATCGGCGCAGGAATAAACATGGCGATGCGTCGTGTTGAAGAAGGCATCGTAAATCAGGGATGGATTACATTACAGGAAGCCGGTATCACGCTCGATCGCAATACGCTGGCTGCGAGACTCATTCGTGAATTACGTACCGCGCTGGAGTTATTTGAGCAGGAAGGCCTGGCTCCCTATCTTTCGCGTTGGGAAAAACTGGATAACTTTATCAATCGCCCGGTCAAACTGATTATCGGTGAAAAAGAAATATACGGCATCTCTCGGGGGATTGATACGCAGGGCGCATTGCTGCTTGAGCAGGACGGGATAGTAAAACCCTGGGTGGGAGGGGAAATATCCCTGAGAAGCGCACAATAAAAAGGGGGAGCGATTGCTCCCTTTTTATTTATTTACGCAGGCGAACCTGCTCGACCGCATGATTTGCGCTTTTTGTCATAATGAGACTCGCGCGTTCACGTGTGGGTAAGATATTTTGCTTCAAATTCAGCCAGTTAATCTCTTTCCATAACGCCGTAGCGGTATTGATTGCCTCATCTTTTGACAGCTTCGCGTAGTTATGGAAATAAGAATCGGGGTCAGTAAACGCCCCTTCACGGAATTTGAGGAAGCGGTTGATATACCACGTTTGCAGTAAATCTTCCGGTGCATCAACATAAATAGAAAAGTCGACGAAATCAGAAACAAATACATGATGAGGGTCGTGCGGATAGTCCATTCCGCTTTGCAACACGTTAAGCCCTTCGAGAATTAATATATCCGGCTGCGCCACCGTTTTATCGCCATCAGGAATCACGTCATATATCAGGTGCGAGTAAACCGGAGCCGTCACATTTGGCACGCCTGATTTAAGATCAGAAACAAACTTAACCAGGCGGTGCATATCATAGGACTCAGGAAACCCTTTCTTCTTCATCAGACCGCGATTTTTCAGCACCTGGTTAGGGTGAAGAAAACCATCAGTGGTAATCAACTCAACGCGACGATGCTCCGGCCAACGGCTCAGCAGCGCTTGCAACACGCGCGCGGTGGTACTTTTTCCTACAGCCACGCTGCCGGCAATACTGATGATATAAGGGATACGCTCGCCATTCGTGCCAAGGAACTGCTCGAGAACCGCCTGACGACGAAGGTTTGAGCTGATATAGAAGTTAAGCAAACGCGACAGAGGCAAATAAATCTCCGCGACTTCTTCCAGCGACAGATCTTCATTTATACCTTTTAACCGTGCGATCTCATCTTCAGTCAGAGTCATTGGCACGGAATCACGAAGCGCAGCCCACTGGTTGCGGTTAAACTGTAGGTAAGGCGTCATTAACGTTTGCTCTTTTATACTCATAAGCATGTTTCTGGCTGTCATTACTTCATCAGGGCCGTGATGAAAAAGCGCGTCAGCCCCGGCATGCAATGGCACGTCACATTTCAGTTAATCTGGACAATGGGCAGGAGGGTAACACCAGATGGAAAGGAATAATAAGAAAAAATGTTTCCCTTACTTCATTCGCTGAAAAGCAATGTGACGCATATTCCAGATGTGAAGATGATAATTTTAGCCAGTAAGCGGCCCACTGCCGACAGCAAAGCGAAACTTGCCATGTCCGTAATGTCGAAATTTTATGCTAAGCTGTCTGAAAATACGTCATTTATTGGTCGTATAGTGCAAAATGTGAGCGATAGAACATTTTATGCAATTTTTTAGTTGCATGCGCTCGCAGGTCTCCATAGAATGCGCGCTACTTGATGCCGACTTAGCTCAGTAGGTAGAGCAACTGACTTGTAATCAGTAGGTCACCAGTTCGATTCCGGTAGTCGGCACCATCAAGTCCGGTGGGGTTCCCGAGCGGCCAAAGGGAGCAGACTGTAAATCTGCCGTCACAGACTTCGAAGGTTCGAATCCTTCCCCCACCACCACTTTCTGGCAGCGAATGCTGTCTGAGCTGGTTAAGAAAATAATCGGCTCGAATGAGAAAAGAGACTCGTCTCTTTTTTTGTTACAGAAAGAACTGGGTAGCCGAGTTTCAGGATGCGGGCATCGTATAATGGCTATTACCTCAGCCTTCCAAGCTGATGATGCGGGTTCGATTCCCGCTGCCCGCTCCAGACGTGCTGATATGGCTCAGTTGGTAGAGCGCACCCTTGGTAAGGGTGAGGTCCCCAGTTCGACTCTGGGTATCAGCACCACTTCACTTCTCCTTCCCGTGTTTTCTCTGTAACGACTCAATGATTCAACAGTCAGGCATATCGCCTGGTTGATGTGGTGATATCACCGATTTATCCGTGTCTTAGAGGGACAATCGATGTCTAAAGAAAAGTTTGAACGTACAAAACCGCACGTTAACGTCGGTACTATCGGCCACGTTGACCATGGTAAAACAACGCTGACCGCTGCAATCACTACCGTACTGGCTAAAACCTACGG